>NZ_JBMFQT010000002.1:0-257243 GCF_049968455.1 Hydrotalea sp.
CGTAATAGCCTAATGCGAGTACCGGGAGATGTATTACTACTATCAGTACTTGTTGAATCAATTAACCTACTTCCGGTAATAGCAAATGCAGATGTTTCATAATCTTGCCACATCGTACCTACCATTCCTCGAAATGAAAAATCTTTAATTGTTTTATTGGCTGTAGCGGTAATAGTATGATTGTAACCTTTGTAAGTTAAATAATAATTATCCAATGAACCTCCGGTAGCTTGCGTTAACAAACTTGATTCAGGATGATAAAAGGTATATCCATTTGTTTTATAAGTATCATATCCAAATCGCCCTGCAATATTTAACCATGAAAAAGGATGAATATTAACTCCTAAAGTACTCACTAAGCGATCAGTTTTATCTTGACTATGATTCTTTGCTACACTAAAAAATGGATTGTCAACCAATTCAGAATTATAGGTATTAGCATATAATAAACGTTTATTCCCCGTTTTATCTAAATAGTTAGCCGCATTATCGGTTGTAGGCCAGGCATATAAATCCAGTAAAAAGCCTCCTGCTCCCCGAATAGGTTTATCGTTGATAGTATTGATGTAACTAATGGTCGGATTAAAATCAATATATTTATTAATTTTTGTATAATTAGAAAGGCGTAAATTAATACGTTTGAATGTATTGTTTGGAATAACACCATCTTGGTCGAAATAAGCACTGGAAAAACGAAAGCCTACATCTTTCTTACCAAAATCAACACTTAAATTATGTGCCTGCGCAAAACCTGTTTTAAAAAAATTATGAATATTATCATAGGTTTTGGTATCGGAAGGTAAAGACGGGCCAAAATAGGTGAAAGAATTGAATAGAGGCAACCCGTTTGCACCAGGACTATACTTGTTGTTTAAATTAGGAAAACGATTTACCCTTTGTATTCTAAAACTATTATCATATGCAACTGCAAAACGACCATTCATATTGGGACGTTTAGTAGTAATTACTATAGCTCCAGAACTAGCCTGACTTCCGTATAATGCTGTAGCTTCAGGTCCTTTCAATACTGTAACTGATTGAATATCGCTGGGGTTTAAATCTGCAATGCGATTTGTATAATCATTATTTCTGTTTGGCCTATCAGAAGCCAAACCTATTCCGGAACCTCCATTTGAGGTTTCATTGAAAGTTGAATTATCCACTATAACTCCATCAACAATAAATAAGGGTTGATTGCTTAAAGAAGCTGAATTAAAGCCCCTTAAAACAATGCTGGAAGATGCACCTGCCTGTCCGTTGGTAGGTGTTATAGTTAAACCTGCTACCCTACCCTGTAAGCTATTAACAAAATTTTCGCGTTGCGTTTCTGCAATTTCTTTTCCCGAAATAGTTTGCACTGAATATCCTAATTCCCTGGGTTTCCGTTTAATATCCATTGCTACCACCACTTCATCCAAATCGGCAGCAGCACTTTTCAAACTTAAATTGATGCGCTCTCCCGTAACCTTAATTGATTGCGGAGCAAAGCCAACATGGCTAATTTCCAATGTTTGCCCTTTAACAGCTTTAATTACAAACACGCCCTCCTCATTGGTTTGTGTAGCAATATTTGTTCCGGCCACTTTTACAGAAACACCCTGAATTGGGGTTTTCTTTTCGGCATCTAAAATTTTCCCGGAAATGGTTTGTGTTTGCGCATACAAATATTGTATACCCAATACAAACATAAGTAGCAGAATTAAGCCTTTGCATTTTCTCATAAGCAAATTTTTAAGCAATTTTATTGGTTTTGAAGCCTAAATTAAGTTGTGGATTATTAGTTATTTTTAAATAAAAATGCAAAATACTGCAATCTAAATTTTCATAACATAAGAAAGCCGCAACATAATTGCCAATTTAATCGGCAACACATAATTACAAACAAATTTTTAATAAAAAAATAAAAATCGGCAAAAAATGACATTTGCGATAAAAAACCGCAAAAAAAAGCAAATTGAACCGTTTTAATAGTAGATTAAATACACTAAGAAGTGCTTATAAGATTTGCAATCCGGCTTCTTTATACCGAAATAAACGAGGGTCCGACGGATCTAATTCAGTTATTAAAGTATCTATTGCATTCAAATGACAAACTTGAAGACGTTGTGTAGTATTTACTTTTTCTGATATGGCTAAGGAAACTGTTCGCAATGCATTATTAATCATAGCACGCTTAACTTCAATTACTTCCCATTCTAAGTCTGTAATTCCTTTTTCTACATCAATACTATTAGTTCCTAAAAAACAAATATCTGCGGTAATTTGACTTAATCTACTAACAACCTCTGCCCCAATGGCAATTTGTGCATTTTTGGATAACAAATTTCCTAAAAAAATTACTTGACTATTGGGATGATTCAGAAGTTCTAATGCAACAGGTAAGCTAACTGTAATAAATGTTACATTTAATTCTTTGGGTAAAATCTTTACCATCTCTACAATTGTTGTGCCGCCTGAAAGCAAAACAAACATGCCATCTCTTAAAAGTGATATAGCTTTCTGTGCTATAATTCTTTTTTCAGTTTGTTGATAAACAATGTTGTTTTGTAATGTAAAATGAAATGCTTTGGATAAAGCCCCACCATGTACTTTGGTTAACTTTCCCTCTTCATCCAGTTCCTGCAAATCTCTGCGAATTGTATCTTCGCTAACATTCATTTGCACACTAAGGTCAGAGGATAAAACTTTATTGTGTATGTTAATTTGCTGTAAAATATAAGCCTGGCGTTCCTTCTTCAACATATAATATTAGTTTTTTTAAAGCTACTAAACTACAAATAATTTTAAAACTATCTTAAATTACAGATATTCGTACATTCAAAACAAATGATTTCTCCACAAACCATAGAGCAAATTAAAAACAGAATTGATATTCTGGATGTTATTGGCGATTACGTAAAACTAAAAAAGCGGGGTGCCAATTATTTAGGTCTTTGTCCATTTCATAATGAAAAAACACCTTCATTTACCGTATCTCCGGTTAAAGAATTATACAAGTGCTTTGGTTGTGGTAAAAGTGGCAACACCATAACTTTTTTAATGGAACATAATAAACTAAGTTATGTTGAAGCATTAAAATGGTTGGCAGAAAGATATCAAATTCCAATTGAAGAAACAGCAATAAGTCCTGAACAAACCCAACAACAACAAACTGCGGATAGCCTTTATATTATTAATTCAAATGCACAAAAATTTTTTAGTAACGCATTAGTGAATTCCGATGAGGGAAAAAAAATTGCATTAACTTATTTATATGAGCGTGGTTTTTCTGATACCACAATACAACAATTTCAATTAGGATATAATCCTTCTGCTACAAACACATTATCATATCATTTATTACAACAACAATTCAATCCCGATTTACTAATAAAAACGGGTTTAGTAAAAAAGAATGGTGATGAATGGGTTGATAATTATAGAAACCGTATCATTTTCCCAATACATAATAATACCGGAAAAATTATTGGGTTTGGTGCAAGAATTATTGGTAAAAATGATAAAGCACCTAAGTATATTAATACCCCGGAAAATGAAATTTATGTAAAAAGTAAAGTGCTTTATGGTATTTATTTTGCCAAGCAGGCAATTGATAAAGCTGATGAATGTTTATTAGTTGAAGGTTATACAGATGTTATTAGTTTACACCAAGCAGGTATTGAGAACGTTGTTGCCAGTGGTGGAACTTCACTTACAGTAGAGCAATTAAGAAACATTAAAAAATACACAGATAATTTAACAATTATATACGATGGCGATACCGCAGGAATAAAAGCTGCTTTACGAGGTTTAGATATGGCTTTGGAAGAAGGCCTAAATGTAAAACTGGTTTTAATTCCCAATAACGAGGATCCTGATAGCTATGTACGTGCATTAGGCACTCATGCATTCAAAGCCTTTATTGCAGAAAACAAGAAAGATTTTATCATTTTTCAATTAGAGCTTCTTTTAAAAGAAGCAGGAAATGATGTTACAAAAAAGAATGTAGTTGTTAACCAAATTGCAGAAACGCTTAGTAAAATTAATAAGGCTGAAGATTTTTCAAAACAGCAACAATATGTAAAACAAAGTGCAGCTATATTAAATGTTGATGAGGCGGGATTGTATAATTTGATAAATACCTACAAAAGAAATGAATTAGCTAAAGCAGAAAAGAAAAATAATTCCGGCAATACAATTGCAACTGAAAAAAATAATATACCTACTGAAACAGACTTTAATAGTTTAGTACAGCAAGATGAACCTCATGAAAGAAATTTATTAAGAGCACTTCTAGAACATGGTTTAAAAAAATGGGAAGGTGATACCACTATGGCCGACTTTATTTTCCATGAAATTGAAAACTTTGAAATTGAAAACAATTTAATTCTTCAAATTTTCAATGAATACAAATCACTTTATACACAGGCTCAACATCCCACCGAAAAAACATTTTTGTATCATGAAAATAGCAGTATACGCCAATTAGTAATTGCTGCAACAGTATCTCCCCATGAACTTAGTCAAAAATGGGATGAGAAAATTGAAGGCTTAAATATAACTAATCGAGATGTAGCTCATCAAGACGTAATGTTAAGCGTAAATTATTTTAAACTAAGAAAGATTAAAAAAATGTTTCATCAAAATCAGAAAGATATGGAAAACGCTAGTTTAGCTGACCAATTGCGTTTAATTGAAGTACACAAACACCTTAAACAAATTGAAAAAGAGCTGACACAACAAATTGGTACTGTTATTTTAAAGTAACTGCTACAAGAAAAGGGTTAAACCCTCTCCAAAAGCATGTCACTATAGCTAACATGAATTAAATCATCCCTATTTATTTTCAAAGCATTCATGTAATAATTGCATTGTTCATTAAGTTCGGCTTCCGTTTTAGTGGGATGCATTAAATTACTAGCTTCAATTTCAACAAAGAACCCTAAACCTTCAACCTCATCAATGTGAAACTTAACATTATCAATAAAATATATTTTACGTTTCTTTTCCACCACAACTTTTTTGCCAACCGCTCTGCTTAACATATTTAATAAAACACCCGATTCATTAACCGGATACAATTGAAAATAAGAAGGTTTAGGTTCAGCATTATTGGACCGCTCATAGTAAATTAAATTATTTTCAATATTGCCCTGACGTAATTTTAAACGCCCATTTGCTACATTGAAATAAGTGTCCTTCTGATAATCAATACCTTTAAAATAAGCATTATTATTTAACAAAAATGCTTCCACTTCTTTTGGGTGAAAGCATTTTGCTTTTATTTCTACATTAATAAATGACATATATATTATTTCTCTTGTGGATTCATTTTACCTGCCATTAATTTTTCGATGACTACTTCCAGGCGGCGTTGTTTTGTATCTTGCCTTTTTGCACTTTCTATCCAATTCACATATTCTTTTTGATGCGTTGAAGGCAGGGCAGCAAAAATTTCTTTCGCTTTCTTATGCTTAGTGAAAATTTTTTCTAATTCAGCCGGTGGCACAACTAAATTTTTATCAAAATCAATTCTTTTTTTGGTTTCCTTTCTTCCCTCAGCAACAGAAGGTGCATTATTAATTACAGTAACAGTTTCCACTATCACATTTTCAGGTGTAACATTATTGTTGTTACGTTTGAAACGCATGGCGCACCAAACATGATCGATATCAATTTGATCGATAGTTTCGTAACCTTTTTCTGTTAAACAATTCCAACTGCAATCCCTATTTAAATCGCTCACAATTTTGCTTGTTTGCTTTGGAAAAGCAATCCATAATTTACTTTCGGCATGTAATGCACTCAAAACCTCTTTTAATATTGAGGTTAATTGACATACATTAATGGAGAAAATCAATGCAAAATCAACTTTTTTTGACTTTAGTAACGGAGTTACATTTTTGGCATAAGATAATTTCACAAATTGCTTTTCAATAGATGAGGGCAAACCTTGAATGAGAATTGTCCTTTCGTTGTTGATAGCTAATTTTTCAAATAAACTCAGATTAGACATGCCTAAAACAAATTTCAGGTGATGTAATTGGGAGATGAATAGATTTGCAAAGATAATGAAATTTATTGGTTTGAGTTTATTTTTTCAAACTTCAATCTAATTTCTTTCATTTAATACCTCTACCTCAACTATTTTTTAATTGCTGGCGGGTTTATAATAAGTTAATGCCTCAGGCATTAATGTTTCCAATTTTTTTATTCTATCTGCATCTGCTGGGTGATCACTCAAAAAAACAGGAGGTTTAGTACCGCCTAAAGCTTCCATGCGTTTCCAAAATGGAATTGCTTCTCTCGGATCATAGCCTGCCATGGCAGCAAAAATCAATCCATAGTGGTCGGCTTCATATTCCTGCTTTCTTGAATTGGGTAATAAAACCCCAACCTGTGCTGTTGGTGCATATACCTGATTAAACAAATTAACAGCCTGATCATTATTAGATAATGCTACATTGCCTGCTAATTCAATGCCTTGTGCTAATAATTGTTGGCTCATGCGCTCTCGACCATGACCGGCAACAGCATGTGTTATTTCATGCCCCAAAACAATAGCTAATGCAGTTTCATTTTGTGTTATAGGTAATATTCCTGTATATACAACTACTTTACCTCCAGGCATACACCAAGCATTTATTTCTTTGCTTTCAACCAAATTAAATTCCCAATGATAATCTTTTAATGCATTAGGTTCACCATGTTCAGTGTAATATTTTTGAATGGCATTAGCAATACGTTTACCAACCCTCTGAACCATTTCGGCATCCTTATTTGTTAAAGGAACAACCTTATTAGAAGTTAAAAATGATTTATACTGTGTAACAGCCATTGATTGAACTTCACTTTCAGGTACTAAACTTAACTGACTCCTTCCGGTAATTGTATTTCGACTACAACCCAAAACAAGTAATAAAGAAAAAAACACAAATAGTCCTTTACCCATTTTAGCAAACATATATTTAAATGGTTTTAAAATTTTTCAATGAATTCAAATATGCAACAACTAAAACAATGCCGAAAATTCAACACTTATTAAGCTTTAAATTAAACGTAAAGAATGAAAATAACGGAGAAAAAAATCAATTCATTAAGAAATATTATCCATTTCTTTTCTTGCGCTTATCGCGATGCTTTAAAATGGGCACTTTACTTTCCGTGCCTTTAATAATGCGTGTAATATTTTTTTGATGCGTCAGCACTATCATCAAGGCTACTATTACAGCAAAAATGCGATATAAAGTTTCTTTCTCATTAAAAATAAAAAGAATAAATACCATAAAAGCAATTCCTGCCAAAATAGAACTTAATGAAACAAAACGGGTTAAGTATAACACCAATAAAAATACACCAACACAACTAACCGCAACAATGGGTTGAATAGCTAGTGCCATACCAAACAAAGTGGCAACCCCTTTTCCTCCTTTAAAATTAGCCCAAATAGGGAATATATGCCCTACAACTGAAGCCAAACCCAACCCAATCATTAGGTTAGTACGATGTAATTCATTATTTAAATATTCCGGAAAAAAAATGTATAATGAGGTAGCCACTACCCCTTTCAGCATATCAATAATCATTACAAAAGTTCCCCATTTGCTACCCAACACACGATAAGTATTAGTGGCACCAGCATTACCACTGCCATAATCACGTATATCAATACCAAAAAAACGTTTGCTAACCCAAACAGAAGTAGGAATTGAACCAATTAAATAAGCTGCTATGATAAGAATAATCTCTTTCATGTAATCTCGTATTCAAGTTTTGTAAGTAAACCTCGTAATTGCATGTGTACAATAGTTTACAAACAATGAAATTGGGATATCAAATATAATTTACCTTTTTTAAATTTTACAATTATCTGAAAACGAAAAAAAATTGAAAAAATTATGCACACCATTGCATGGCTACCCATCCATCCTTTTCAATTAGTCTTTGTAATGTGTACTTTGTTGTTTGTTTCAAAACATTTTCAATTTCAGAAACATCTGTAACCAAAAGACCACTTAATAAAAGTAAGCCATTTGCAGAAATACTATTGACAAAATATTGCAAATTCTCCAAAATAATGTTTCTATTAACATTAGCAAGTATAATGTTAAACTGCTCATTTATATTAGCCGTTGAGGATTGCAGAAGGGTACAATTTTTAACATGATTGATTTCGAAATTTTCGGCTGAATTTGCTATGCTCCACTCATCACAATCAACTGCTAAAATTTTAGTTGCACCCAACTTTTCAGCCATAATAGCCAATATTCCTGTACCGGTACCAAAATCGAAGACGCTTTTTTGTTGAAAGTCAATAGATGCCATTAACTGCAACATAAGGTATGTAGTGGCATGATGTCCTGTACCAAAACTCATTTTTGGAGTAATTACAATTTCATATTGTGTAGTTGTGATAGGTGTGTGAAAATTAGCCCTAATAGCTACAAAATCATCAACTATAACGGGTGAAAAATTAGCTTCCCATTTTGCATTCCAATTTTGTTGGGAAACAGAGTGAACTTCATGAGGAACAGTAAGCTCATTAAGTAGAACGCCTACATATTCCGCATTATAATTTTCTTGTGATATATATGCCATTAAAAAGCCTCCACTTTCTTCGAAGCCATCAAAACCCATTGAAGCCAATTGAGCGATTAATAACTCAGTCAGTTCTTCATTTCCTGAAACTTTTATTTTTAGTTGTACATAGTTCATTACTCAATATTGGGTATTCGTTAAAAAAGCTGCTTACCAATGTATTAGTAAACAGCTTTATAATTTCATTTTAAAACCAAGTGTTTATTTGTTGGAATTATCATCCCCTTTTCCTGGTTCAGGTTTAGGCATTAATACTTTTCGACTTAATTTAAATTTACCGGTTTTATTATCAATACCAATTAACTTAACCTTTAATTTGTCTCCTTCTTTCAAAACACCATCTAAATTTTCCAATCGTTTCCAACTAATTTCACTAATGTGCAATAAGCCTTCTTTTTTGGGTAAGAACTCTACAAATGCACCAAATTCTTTCACCCCTTTTACAACAGCATCATATACCTCTCCTACTTCGGGCACCATTACAATACTTTTTATTTTAGCCACAGCTTTATCTAACCCTTCTTTATTTACAGAGAAGATACTTACCTCACCAGTATTTCCTACTTCTTCAATATTGATGGTGGTGTTGGTTTCTCGTTGTAATTCCTGAATTACTTTTCCACCTGGGCCAATAATGGCACCAATAAATTCCTTGTCAACAATTATTTTTTCCATTCGTGGTGTATGCGGTTTAACTTCCGGACGTGCTGCAGGAATAGTTGCATACATTACTTCCAAAATTTGTAAACGGGCAACTTTGGCCTGATGTAATGCTTCACGCATTACTTCCATACTTAACCCATCTATTTTAATATCCATTTGTACCCCACAAATACCATCGCGAGTACCGGTTACTTTAAAGTCCATATCACCTAAATGATCTTCATCACCCAAAATATCGGTTAAAATGGCATATTTTTTATCAGAATTCCTTGTTATTAAGCCCATTGCAATGCCACTAACATGTTTAGGTATTGGCACGCCTGCATCCATCAAAGCCAATGAGCCTGCACAAACAGTTGCCATGGAAGATGAACCGTTTGATTCTAAAATATCACTAACTACCCTAACAGTATAGGGATATTCATTACCGGGCATCATTTGTTTTAAAGAACGCATTGCTAAGTTTCCATGCCCCACTTCACGACGACCAGGCCCACGCATTGGTTTTACCTCACCAGTTGAAAAAGGTGGGAAATTATAATGTAAAATAAATTTTGAGTAATCTGATTTAGCCGCACTTTCTATGAGCAATTGATCTAAAGGAGTACCTAAAGTAACAGTTGTAAGTGATTGTGTTTCACCACGAGTAAACAATGAAGAACCATGCGGGGAAGGTAAAATGTCTACTTCCATTGACAAAGGCCTTATTTGTGGTAAAGTTCTGCCATCTAAACGCTTTCCCTCATCTAAAATCATGTTCCGAACTAATTCCCATTGTAAATCATCGAAATATTTTTTGGCCAATGATTTTGTTGTGTCGTCAACTTCTTCGCCAAAACTTTCTATTAATGCTTTTTTTAATTCAGCAAAAGCGTCCGTTCTTTGTTCTTTACTACTTGCACTGCGAGCTATTTCATTAATTCTATCGGTACAAAATGCAGCTACCTTTTGTTGAACATTTTCATCAGAAGGAGGCTTAGGATAATCTCTTTTGCCTGTAACGCCCTTTTTATCGCGTAAAATTTGTTGAGCATTAATTTGTACGCGAATAGCATTATGTGCTAACTCTAACACCTTCACTAAATCTTCTTCTTGGCACTCTTTAGCTTCCCCTTCAACCATCATCAAATTCTTTTCAGTGGCTGCAACAATAAAATCCATATCAGCCTGCTCACATTCTGTACGCGTAGGATTGATGATGTATTGTCCGTTCACCCTGCCTACTCTTACCTCAGAAATTATTTCTTTAATTGGAATATCGGAAACTGCTAATGCAGCAGATGCTGCTAAACATGCCAAAGCATCGGGCATGACTTCGGGGTCTGAAGAAATAAGAGTGATTAATACTTGTACATCGCAAAAATAATCTTCAGGGAATAATGGGCGTAAAGCACGGTCAACCAAACGAGAAATCAATACTTCATAATCACTCAATCGTCCCTCTCTTTTAAAGAATGAACCTGGAATACGGCCTGCAGAACCAAATTTTTCTTGATAATCAACACTTAATGGAAAAAATGATTGGCCTTCTTTTGGCTCTTTATTAGCTACTACTGTAGCTAATAAAATACAGTTACCTTGACGAACAGTAACAGCACCATCAGCCTGGCGAGCCAATTTTCCTGTTTCTATAACTACCTCAGCACCACTGGGTAAATTAAAACTTACTTGAATAGGTTGTGACAACATAATACATTGAATAATTTGTATTGAAATTTAGTCGGCCAGTTTAGTTAATGGCATGCAAATAAATGGCAATATATGAATGAAAATGCAGTGCGTGGCACTGCTTCTAAAAAAAGCTATTCCTAACCGAAAATAAACAGTCAGGAATAGCTTTCAATAACATGATTTTTTTATTTTCTAAGCCCTAATTTTTCAATTAATGCTCTATACCCAGTTAAATTAGTTTTTTGCAAATAAGCCAGTAAGCGTTTTCTTTTACCAACTAATTGCATTAAACCGCGCTGGGTAGAATAATCTTTTTTGTTTGCTTGCAAATGAGCGCTAATTTGAGCAATACGCTCGGTTAATAATGCTATTTGACCCTCAATTGAACCGGTATTTGTAGCTTTACCGCCGAACTGGGTTATAACAGCAGCTTTTTTTTCTTTTGTAAGTGGCATCTCAGTTTCTTTTTTACTTCTTTGTTGTTTTTATAATATGGCGGCGAAGGTAATAATAATTTTCTAATTTTTACGAAAGCTTTATCTAAATTATGTTTTTAAAGGTATTTTTTTAAATAAAAGCTACCCATTTTTCAGGTTCAGATAACTTTTCAAAATTATATTTGTCACTCACCAGACATATCCCATTAAATTGACAAAAATTTACTTTACTGTCACTAATTCACTTGTCTACGATCAACGTATGCATCGTATATGTAGCAGTTTGGCACAAAATGGATACTTAATTCATTTAGTTGGGAGAAAAATACCACACCACCCTTTACCCGAAAATACTCCTTACAAAACCCATTTAATCAAGTGCTATTTCAATAAAAAAGTATTTTTTTATGCAGAATACAACATTAGATTATTCCTTTTTTTGTTACCTATAAAAATGGATGCTATTTGTGCAATAGATGTAGATACCATCTTACCCTGTTTATGGTATTCAAAATTAAAGGGTGTGAAAAGGGTTTATGATGCACATGAGTATTTTTCTGAGCAAAAGGAAATTGTTACCAGAAAAAACATTCATAGAATTTGGCAAAGCATTGAGCGGTATTGCATACCCCAATACCAACATGGCTATACGGTTAATGAATTTATAGCAGCAGCGTTTTTTAAAAATTTTGGCGTAAATTATCAGGTTATTAAAAACCTGCCTATTCGGGCGGAATTCCTTCCGGTTAATACACTTAATGACACAAAAATAATTTTATACCAGGGTGCTGTAAATCATGGGCGATGTTTTGAAACCCTAATACCAGCCATGCAACAAGTAGAGGCCGAATTATGGATAGTTGGTACAGGCAATTTTTTACATGAAGTAAAATCATTGATAGAAATAAATAACCTGTCACACAAAATAAAGTTATTGGGGCCTACTTTGCCTGAACAACTGAAAAACATAACACCTACTGCCTATTTTGGCTTAACCTTGTTTGAAGCAACCGGCTTTAACCAAATAAATTCATTGGCCAACCGTTTTTTTGATTACATAATGGCCGGTATACCGCAAATTTGTGTCAATTTCCCAGCTTATGCTGCCGTTCAAGAAAAATACAAAGTGGCATATCTCATTAACAGCACTGATGAAAACTCATTAGCAAAAGCAATGAACAAATTGTTAAATGATACTGTTTTGTATAAGCAACTGCAGCAAAACTGTTATGCTGCCCGTGAAATATTAAACTGGCAAAATGAATCGTTTAAATTATTAAGTTTTTGGAGAAACATTTGCATATCATAGATTTTACCATTCCCTACCCTGTGCAATATGGCGGTTTAATTGACCTATTTTATAAATTACCTGCTTTGCAAAAAGAGGGTGTACAGATACATTTACATTGCTTTGTCTATAATAATCAGGAGCAACCTATACTTGAAAAATATTGTGCCTCAGTTCACTATTATCCACGTTTAACCGGCCATAAAGCATTTTGTTTCCATTTGCCTTATATAGTTAGCAGCCGAATGAATGAAGCACTTGCGCAGAACCTATTAAAAGATGATTTCCCCATTTTAATGGAAGGTATTCATACAACCTTTTTATTAAATGATGCGCGTTTTGCAAAGCGTAAAAAATATTTACGATTACACAATGTAGAACACATATACTATAAAGAATTAGCCAATACTACCCATTCTTTCTTTGATAAAATTTATTATTTAAGGGAAAGTTTCTTACTCAAAAAATATGAATCAAGTATAAACAAAAGCGCAAATGCCTTTTGGGCAGTTACCCAAAAAGATGTAGCATATTTTAAAGAAAAACTGTATTATAATAACATTGATTATTTACCCGTTTATTTGCCAGATTCATGGCGTATTACACAACTTTCACCCATTGGAAGTTATTGTTTATTCCAAGCAGATTTAAGTGTTGCCATTAATGAAGAAGCAGTATTCTGGTTGATTGAGCATGTGTTTAGTAAAAACGATATTCCTTTCGTAGTGGCGGGGAAAAACCCATCGCTGCGCCTTCAAAAGAAAGTTCATAAGTATAGCAATTGTTGTTTGGTTGAAAATCCTTCTGAAAAAGAAATGCAGGACATGATTGCCAAAGCACACATTTTGGTTGTTTATGGAAAAAGTGAAGCAGGAATTAAGCTGAAACTATTGAATGCTTTATTTAACGGAAGACATTGCATAGTAAACCCTGAATGTATTGCCGGAACAGGCCTAGAATCCCTTTGTCATATTGCTAAAACCCCTCAGGATTACTTAGATTTAACTGCACATTTATTCAACACCCCTTTTAAAGAAGATTTTACAAGAATGCGCAAGGAATTACTTGATAAAATTTTTGACAACAGATTGAATGCCCAAAAACAAGTAAAATGGATTTGGGGAAACGAAATTTAAAGTAAATTATTTTTAAAATGTGGGTATTGAGCTAATAGTCTATAATTATTGGTAGTACACAAATATTGTAAGGCCTCTAAATGCTGCGCATGATGCATATCCGTACCCAATAAATCAATTAACTGAGCTTCTAAAAGTTTTTCTGCAGCTTGTTTTACATGTTTCCCATAATAACCTGTTAATGATAGTGCATTCAATTGCAACCAACAACCTTTTTCTTTCCACAAAACATATTTTTCGGGTTGTTTGTGATAATAATTATACCGTTCAGGATGTGCTAAAATGGGTTGGTACCCATCTAAAATTAGTTGAAATACACATTCTTCTAAGTAGGGAGAAGTAGCCAAATAACTCATTTCTATTAAAATATATTTGTGGTTACTAAAGGTTAGTAACGATTTTTTTTGCTGAACCATTTCAACAAAAAATTCATCAGCCATGTATTCTGCACCTGCTTCTAATTCTAAATTTAAATTCTTTTCTTTAATAGCCTGTTCTAAAAGTTTAAATGCAGGAAGTATAGTAGAAGGGTTATTTGGATATATATTTCCTAAAACATGTGGTGTACAAATTACTTTTTTATAACCTAATCCTTCTAATCCTTGCAACAAATAAATTGAATCATTCATTGTTTGGGCACCATCATCCAATCCTGGTATAATATGATTATGTAAATCAGTTCCAATGAATTCAAAATTGCCTAATACTTTTTTTTTGGAGAAAATTGATAACATGTACTTAAAGGATTGCTGTAAAAAAAGTATTTAAAGTTAAGGTATTGGCATTAAAAGTTTGGCCGGATTTCCAACATAAACACCTGGCACTTCAATATTTTTCGTAACCACGGCACCGGCACCAATTACGGCACCATCACAAATGTTAACCGGTAAAATAGTGGCATTGCTCCCAATATTTACATAATTGCCAATAATAGTTTTTTTCCACAAACTTCTATTACCACCGGCGGGTTTACCATTTGTAAACACATCATTTACAAACATTACACCATGCCCAATAAAACAATGATGACCAATGGTAACCATTTCGCAAATAAAACTGTGCGATTGAATTTTAGTATCGTGTTCTATTACGGCGTTTTGTTGTATTTCCACAAATGGGCCAACAAAGCAATCATCACCAATAAAGCAATTATACAAATTGCAGGGTTCAATTACCCGAACATTTTTTCCAAAATGCACATTATGAATACCTACTTTTTTAAATTCATTTAACATGGCTATTAAGTGGTTTTACACTTTATAAAATTAATTCTTATCATACATGAATGATGAACTTAACAACATTAACTCTTAGCAATTATAAAAGTAGGTACTTAGGCTAAGTTCTTGCCTACCTGTATGGCTTTATGTATTTTTTCAATAAAATCTACTGTATTCAATGCCTCCTCATTTGTAATGAAAGGGGAGTTTTGGTGCAGCAACAATTGCAAGAAGTTTTCATACACTTTATCATGGTTGCGCATTGAACCTTGATATCCATTATATTGGTTGGCTGAATGAATTGTTTTAGGAACAGGTAAATCACCTTCACTTAAATTTTGATAAGTTATTTCATTTAAATAAGTACCGCCTATTTTAATAATGCCTTTTTCAGCATTAATTAAAATAGAACCTTCTGCATTTTTACCATAGGCATTTGTGCTGTAGTGTATACCTGCCAAGGTACCATTGGCAAATTGAATATTTACAATTCCTGTATCGGCAAATTCGGTAATGGATTGATGGGCCATATTAGCAGCAAATGCTTGAACAGTAGTAGGTTTACTTTGTACAAACCAAAGCAACACATCAATAAAATGACTAAACTGTGTAAACAAAACACCTCCATCTAATTTCAAAGTACCTCGCCAATTACTTCCTTTATAATAATTAACATTGCGGTGCCATAAACAATTCAATTGAATGGAATAAATTTTACCTAAGACTTGGTTATTGATTAATTGTTTTACAGCTAAAACAGGTGGATTAAAACGATTTTGTTTTACCACCATCAATACTTTATTATTGAATTTGGCTGCCTCAATCATTTGTCTACAATCTGCCACTGTTAATGCCATTGGTTTTTCAACAAGTACATGCATACCGGCATTTAAAGCTTGCCTTGCGTGTTGCGCATGTAACCCATTGGGCGTACAAATCACTAACACTTGGGGCAAATCTTTATTTTCAAGCAGCTGTGTAACAGATGTAAATGATTGACATTGATACTTGTCTGCAAACTCATTCGCTTTTGCAGCATCAATATCACAAACTGCTTTAAGTAATCCAACCTGTTGAATTAAATTGGCATGTATATGGCCTATATTACCACAGCCCAACAATGCAAAAGTAATAGGCGGTTGAGTATTCATTATTTATTATCTTCAATTAACCCTTGTTTAAAAAGCATTTCAATAAATTCTCTCACTGCTCCTTCACCACCTTTTTTTTCCAAATGAATAATGCCTTTAATATTTTTAACTTGCTCAACTGCATTAGCGGGGCATGCTGAAATGCCTACTTCTTTCAATAATTCAATACAATTAATATCATCACCAATATAGGCTGCTTCTTTCAGGCTAATGCCCTCTTTTAAACAAATTTCTTTAGCCGCCTCCAATTTGTTTTCAAAGCCACGCCCCTGATATACATAATCAATTTTCAGTTTTGCAGCTCTTCTTTCAACTATTTTAGTGTACTCCGTTGTAATAATACCTGTTTTTACACCAGCTTTGGTGAGTAAATTAAACCCCATTCCATCATGGGTATTAAATTTTTTAAATTCATCACCACTTTCGGTATAATACATTCCGGCATCAGTCATTACGCCATCAACGTCTGACAGAAATAACTTAATTTTTTTAAACATATTATTTTGAATAAATGTAAATTAAATGGGTAACAATTGTTCAATAGGGAATTCTACCACCATTACCTGACCAAGTGTTTGTAATTGAACATATACTTTTTTTTTACGCAAACGAACTATTTCACCTTCATTATCCATAAAAACGCCTGCCTTAATTTTTACCCTATTTTTTTCTCTCAATATTTTAGCATCTGTAACTTGTATAGTAGCGTCGGGCATTAAAAGAAAACTTTTAATAGTTTTAATTTCTTCCTCTTGAATTTCTGCAGGTTTACCTAAATATTTTACAAAATTTATTACACCATTTGTTTCGAGTACCGAAATTCTATCAGATTCATTGATGTGAACAAACACATATGATCTAAAAATTGGAATGTCAATAATTTTTTTTCTATCTGTCCATTGCCTTTCTACTTTTTGTGTTGGACACCAACTTTCAATTCCTTTTTGAATTAATAAATTATCTGTTTTTTTTTCACTTCGAGATTTAGTATAAATAGCATACCATTTTTTTTCATTCCCCAACATAGTATAATGAATTCAATTGCAAATGTAAGATTAAGCAATTCTTACAAAACAAGTACATTTATTTATGGCAGTAATACAAAAAGAAGACCATTGCGGGTCTTCTTTTTGTAAGGTTTATAGAAGTTTAGTGGCGCTTCCAGGCTGTTTGGGTTTTACCTGCCTCTATCATATCGTTCACCACTTTTGCCGACTGATAAATATACATATCCTTGGTTCTATCTTTTAACCAGTCCTGATAACGCTTTCCTTTTGCAGTATCTGGATTGTTGTAATATGTATCTCTATCTTGTGGCAATACTTGCAAATCCATAGGTGATTTTAATTTTAGTAAATTATTATCCTGCTCAGCTGTTGCAACAATTTGCTTTTGATCTTTTTTAAATATTTGGTAATTTAATTGAACAGGCGCATCGGTTTTTTGAGCCAACCATTTGGTATTAGTATTAATTAGTGTAAATATTGTATCGGCTTGGATAGCTGCATTTTCTTTTTGAATTAATGCATTTCTATCATAATTGTCTTGCCAGGTTTGGTAAGTAGCCTTTGCTATTTCATCCCAAGGTAAGGCAGAGGGATTATCCTTTTCACGCATCTTCATATAATCGTACAAATCTGGGATAACAACATCAGGAGTTACGCCTTTTAACTGAGTGGAACCACCATTAATTCTATAAAATTTCTGGAAGGTTAATTTTACTGCACCATATTCCGTTCTACCTGAATAATTATCTAATGGTTTACCTAGTGGTACATTTTTTTGGACAGTGCCTTTTCCATAAGAGCGACTTCCAATAATGATGCCGCGCTTATAATCTTGAATAGCTGCTGCAAAAATTTCACTTGCTGATGCGCTACCTTCGTTAATCATCACAGCTAATGGACCATCATAAAGAATTGAGTTATCACGATCGGTTAATACGGTTGAATTACCATCTTTATCACGCACCTGCACAACAGGTCCTTGTCCAATAAACAAACCAACCATCTGCACTACTTCATATAATGAACCACCTCCATTGAAGCGAAGGTCTAAAATAATGCCATCTACTTTTTGTTCTTTTAATTTCTTCACTTCCTTTGCAACATCATCTGAGCTGCGTGATCCATTAGCGCGCTCAAAATCAGCATAAAACTCAGGCAAATAGATGTAACCAATTTTTTTACCGTTTTGATTTAATACAAGGCTACGAGCAAATGATTCATCTAAAACCACTTCGCTTCTAATTAATGATATTACTTTAATACTTCCGTCAGGATGTTTAACAGTTAATCTAACTTCTGTTCCTTTATCGCCTCTAATTAATTTAACAGCATCTGTAACGTCATAGCCAGTAATATCAACAGGTTCGGCATTACCTTGTCCTACTTTTAAAATAATATCATTTGCCATTAATTGGCCGCTTTTCCATGCAGCACCACCGTTTTGAATGCTCACAATTTTTATATTTCCATCAGACTCGGTTAGTTGTGCACCTATTCCATAAAAACGATTACTCATCATTTCATCGAATTCACGTTTTTCAATGGGCGGAAAGTAATCAGTATGGGGATCCATTAAATTACAAATGGTATTTAAGAATAAGTTGAAACGTTCATCATCTGTAAACTTTACTTTTATTCTTTCAAAAATTTTATTTTCAGTACGCAGTACACTTTGTCTGGCTTCCTCTTCTAGTTGTTTATCGGTTTTATGTTTGATGGAGTCAACAGTGGCTTTTTCGCGTTGATTTTGCAAATCATAATAACGCGTTAATGTAATGTATTTTAGTTTTTTATACCAACGATCTTTTTTGTCGGCTTCATTTTTAGGGAAATCAAGCTGATCAACATTTGTTACAATAGAATCATTAGAAGTGAAGGTGAAGGGTTTAGAAAGTATTGACTTATACAAGTCAACTGTTTCTGCCACACGCATATTATAAATGGTTGAAACCGCAGGAACAAATGAAATTGGCATGGTACCATGAATTTCATCATCTATTGTAGTAGCATATTTTTTTAATGACTCAATATCTTTTTGTAGAAAAATGCTTTTATCATCATCTGCCCAGATATCGGTTAAATATTTATTAAATACTTTAACAGAAAAAGAATCATTAATTTTTTGTGGGCTGTAATGTTCATTTTCCAACAATTGGCCAATGCCAACTAATAGTCGCTGCTTTTGAGTAATGGTTAAATCATTCTTAGCTTTAAATGTAGTAAATGCAACAAATGAAACACCAAATAAAATTAGTAATGCTACAACAATTCCTTTAGGAGTCTTCATAAAGTTTAAAAAATTTTTCATATTAATCTCCAAAAATACATGAATTACAACTGTGATAAAAGTAACGTTTCCCTATTAACAAAGGTTTTGTAATCGAAAAGTTTTAATTATTTAAAAATTTGCTTTGAAAAATGCTGAATTATCTTATTTTTGCTGCCCATTAAACGGAGAGCGTAGCTCAGTTGGTTAGAGCGACAGTTTGTGGCACTGTAGGTCGTGGGTTCGAGACCCATCGTTCTCCCTCAAAGCCCTCCTATACAAATTAGGTGGGCTTTATTTTTGAAAACCTTATTATGCATCCTATGCATTGGTATTACCTGCTTCCAGTTATTTCCGGCCTAATTGGCTGGATATTAAATACTATTTTGTTAAGATTACTTTTTAAACCCTATCAACCTAAAAAATTTATTTTCTTTTCATTTCAAGGTATTTTACCTAAAAAAAAACAAGAATTGGCCAATCAATTAGCTGAACGTATTGCTGAGCAATTTCCCTTGAATGACATCAAAGCAAAAATATCGTCGCCTGAAATTGTTAGTGTTATGTTACCTGCAGCAGAAACAGCAATTGATGATTTTTTAAGAAAGAAGTTGGTTGAAAAAATGCCCATGTTATCAATGTTTATCAGCGACAGGCTCATCAATGAATTAAAAAATATTTTTATTGATGAAATTAAAACGCTCTTTCCAATATTAATAAATGAATATGCAGATAAAATTTTAAATAAGTACGAATTGAAAAGTACTGTTCAAAGCTATCTAAATAATTTGTCTGCTGAACAAATTGAAATATATATTAAAAAAAATACTCCAATTTTAAAAGTATTTAATTGGTGGGGATTTATTAGCGGGTTTTTAATTGGCGTTCTACAATTATGTTTGTTTTTAATAAGTTAATCGGTACATTTCCCGTTTTCATCGGTAATCTTATTGAACTTTATCCATTTACAATTGTCAATTTACCGTTTATCTATTGATCGAACATTTTATATAAAAAAGATTAGAATTTTGTAATGAAATATACAGCAATTATGAGGAAAATCATTTTAACCCTTGTTTTATTAGTTTCAACGGTAGTTATCGCATTTAGTCAGTTCCCCGGAGGTGGACGAATGGGTGGTCAAAATATGAATATGGGCCATTTTTATGGAAAACTGATTGATGCAAAAACTAATAAGCCAGTTTCTGATGCCACTGTGCAGTTAATTGGCAATAAGTTTGATACTGCAACCAAAAAAACGAAAGAGGTAATATTGGCCACTGTTTTAGCAAAGCCTAATGGTGATTTTAGTTTAGAAAACCTTCCGGTATTCGGCAATTTTAAATTAATTGCTACCGCTATTGGATATAAAAACTTAAATCAAACCGTTTCATTTAATATAAAATTCCCTTCCGGAGGAGCTGCTCAAGACCCAAACTTTATGCAACAAATGTTAAATATGATTGATAAAGACTTGGGAAATCTTAAAATGGATGCAGAGGCCAACGATTTAGGAAATGTAACTGTTTCTGCTCCTATCAAACAACAGTTTGAAATGGGTATAGACCGGAAAATTTTTAACGTTGATAAAAACTTGGAGAGCACGGGCCAAACAGCTACAGAAGTAATGAAAAATATTCCTTCAGTAAATGTGGATATTGATGGAAATGTTACTTTGCGTAATGCAACGCCTACCATTTTTATAGATGATAGACCTACCACTTTAACATTAGATCAAATTCCTGCTGATATTATTGATAGAATTGAAATTATTACTAACCCCTCTGCAAAGTATGACGCATCAGGAGGTAATGCCGGAATCATCAACATTATTTTAAAGAAAAATAAAAAAGTTGGTTATAATGGAGGTGTTAGAGCCGGAGTAGATTCATATGGAAAATTAAATGGTGGTGGAGATTTTAATGTTAGACAAGGCAAAATAAATGCATTTATCAATTTTAACTATAATCAACGAAAATTTAAATCTGACGGTACAACAGATCAAAATAACTTTTTTAATCCTCCTAGCAACGTTAACTCCTCTCAAAATGCTGTAAATAATGGTGAGTTTAAATTCATACGTGGTGGCTTTGATTTTCTTGCTGACAATAGAAACACATTTACCCTTGCAGGAAACTATGTTAAAGGTCAGTTTAATTCAACCACAAACTTAAATTTAGACTCTACCATCAATTCAATTTACACTGCAAACAATCAAGGCTTAAGTACCGCTTATCGGGAGTTTCAAAATACAGGCGCTCAATTTAGCTACAAACACAATTTTGCTAAAAATGGGGAGAACATTACTGCTGATGTTAATTATAATGCTAGCACAAATAACAGTAACTCTAATAACAACATTTACACTTATTTCCCTAATACTACTGCACAAAAACAACTTCCTTTGCTACAGCAAACCATTACCGATGGTTCTCAAAAATATTATACATTCCAATCTGATTACGAAAACCCAATATCTGATAGTAAAAAGTTTGAAGCAGGTGTAAGAGCAGCTATTCGTGATTTTGGGAATAACAGTATCCAATCTAAATATAATAATAATACAGGTAATTACGAAGTACTTCCCGGCATTAGTAACAATTATAAATTCAATGACCAGGTATATGCCGCATATATAAATTATAAAGGCAAAGTAAAAAAACTAGGTTACCAAATTGGTTTGCGAGCTGAAAGTTCTAATTATACAGGAACTTTATTGAATGCACAAGGCATTGATTCTGCTACTTTTTCGGTAAAATATCCCATCAGTTTATTTCCAAGTGCATTCTTAACTTATAAATTAACCGATAAGCAAGACTTACAAGTAAACTATTCTAGAAGAGTAAACCGTCCTAACTTCTTTCAATTAATACCTTTCCCTAACTATACCAACTACCCAGTTTCCGTTAGTGTAGGTAACCCGGGCCTAAATCCTGAGTTTACTAATTCTATGGAATTATCCTACAACAATGCTTACAAGCCTAAAGCTAATTTTTTAGCAACCTTGTATTTTAAATACTCCACAAACTTAATTACACAATATATCTATAGAGGGAAAGACCAGTTAAATCCCGGATCAAGTGATAGTATTTATTATTCAACTTACATTAATGCAAATAATGCGGTTTCATATGGTTTGGAATTAACTAATAATATGCCTGTTACAAAATGGTGGGACTTATTACTGAACTTAAATTTGTTTAATTCAAAAATTAATGCAGGAAATATAAATGCCAACAATGGAAATGGAGAGATTTCTATTGCTACCAACTCTATTTTGAGCTACTTTGCAAAAATGAATAACAACTTTAAATTAGGAAAAGGCATTTCATTGCAAATAAGTGGCAACTACCAATCTAAAACAGTTTTACCACAAAATAATAGTGGTGGTGGCGGACCATTTAACCAAGTGCAAACAACAGCACAAGGTTATTTATTACCGCGTTGGAGTATTGATGCAGCAATAAGAAAAGATTGGACATGGAAAAAAGGACAAAGTGGATCACTAACATTAGGTATGAACGATATATTTAGAACAAATTATCAGGAATCATATTCAGAACAAATTGGTTTGTTCAACCAAGACAATCGTCGTATAAGCAATCCACAACTTTTACGTTTAACCTTTAGTTATCGATTTGGTAAATTTGATGCCAGCTTATTCAAACGCAAAAATTTAAAATCTCAAGGACCCGATTCAGGAGGAATGGATATGATGGGCGGTGGAAATTAAATAATGAATTTTTACAATTAAACAAAAAGTGGTAGAACTAAGCTACCACTTTTTTTATACCCATTTTAAAATACTCTTAAAATTTTATCCTATTTAACAGGCATTTTCAATACAATTTTCAGAAATGTATAAATAAATATATGTACATAGGGCTCGTTACATCTATATTCTACAAATTAAGTATGGTATCGAAGACTTAACTTTGCATCAACAATTTAATATGAAATATTTATTATCTATAATTTTATTCACTTCATTAATGGCTTGTAGTTCAAAACAGGAGTACGCACAAGCTGAAAATGCATTGGATGCCGGAAGACTATTTATTGAAGCTACATTGCAAGGTGATTTTAAAAAAGCAAATTTTTATTTAATGCAGGATAGCACTAACATCAGGCAGTTAAAAAATTTGGAAGAAGCCTACAAAAATTATTCTGATGCCATAAAAAAAGAATATAACAGCTCATCCATCAATATTAATAGCATAAATGATTTGTCGCCAAAAGAAACTGAAATAAACTATGCAAATTCATATGACAAAGTTGCTCATAGCATTAAAGTGGTTAAAATAGATGGAAAATGGTTAGTTCAATTCAATTAGAAGTGAGCTATCAAATAAATATTTTTTTTACATTAGAAAGTAATTTAAACTCAAAATAATACACAACTGATGTCAATTATTATATTTACTATTCTTATTTTTTTTGGTTCATTATTAGCAGGATTCTTAGGATCATTAACAGGTCTTGGCGGTGGGTTTGTTATTATTCCAATGCTCACATTATTATTTGGAGTGGATATACGATATGCCATTGGCGCTTCTTTGGTAGCTGTAATTGCCACTTCATCAGGAGCTGCAGCAGCTTATGTAAAAGAAGGAATTACAAATATTAGATTGGGTATGTTTCTTGAAATTGCAACTACTACAGGAGCTGTATTAGGTGCATACATTGCAGCCTATACCCCCGTTAATACTATAGCCATAATATTTGGAGGTATTTTAATATTTTCAGCTTATTTGTCACTAAAAAAGAAGAGTGAAACCATTTTACAAACTACTAAAAGTAAATTATCATTCACTTTTAAACTAAATGGCACCTACCCTACACCAGAAAGAGAAATTGGATATAAAGTTACCAATGTTATTGGTGGTTTTTTTACAATGGTAGGTGCAGGTTTGCTTTCAGGATTATTAGGTGTTGGTTCCGGTGCTTTAAAAGTATTAGCAATGGATAATATTATGCGTATACCATTTAAAGTATCTACTACAACCAGCAACTTTATGATTGGAGTTACAGCTGCAGCAAGTGCCGGCATATATTTATACAGAGGTTATATTGATCCGGGAATTTGTTTACCCGTTACTTTGGGCGTTTTAGGAGGGGCTCTAGTAGGATCAAAATTTTTAACTAATGCCAAAACAAGCAGGTTAAGGCAAATTTTTGCTTTTGTAATTATTGCAATAGCATTAGAAATGTTATATAATGGTTTCAATAAAAAATTCTAACCCATGAAAAAAATATTGCAGGATGATGACTTAGAATATGCAATGGGAAACCTATTGCGATTAGGTGTTGTGATTTCATCAATTATTGTATTTATTGGAGGCATTATATTTTTATATAAACATGGTGGACAGGTGCCCGAATACCATATTTTCAAGGGTAATGAAAGCATGTTCAACTCTTTACCCAAAATTTTTAGTAGTTTAAAAAAATTAAAAGGACAAGCTATTATTCAACTGGGCATTATTGTACTCATATTAACACCCATTGCACGAATTATTTTTTCATTTATTGGTTTTTTGTTTGAAAAAGACTTGTTATATATGCTATTAACTTTAATTGTTTTGGCTATAATAACATTTAGCTTACTGGCAGGAACAAAAATTGTATAAAATAGTGAAATAATTTGTTAGAAAAGCAATATACAACCCTTAATTTTGCTGAAAATTATTCGAAATGGAAAATAAAGCTTCAACCGGAAAATATTGGATTTTATTCTTTCTTTCTTTAATCCTTATAATCTTCATGCTCATTGCACCCGATGTTCGACCTTATTTTTGGTTAGCATTACCATTGGTTTGCACCTTCTTTGTGAAAGCTTTAGATGTTATTTAAACATTAACACGTTTATTGTTTTCAATCATTATATATTTTAAAAATTGTGCCTATTTAAACGATTTAATTAATCGTAACTTATGTGTGCGCTTATTAGTAAGGGATGAAATGATGCCCATGCTATCAATTTTATCAATTTTTACGTAGCTTGATGCATGAATGATAGAATGACTATTGAGTAAAATACCTACATGGGTAATCTTACCATTTTCATCATCAAAAAATGCCAGGTCGCCACAACTTGCTTCTTCCAAAAAACCAATATTATTGCCCAATTCCGCTTGTTGGTAAGCATCTCTTGGCAAATATTTACCCATCATTTTGAATACCTGTTGCGAAAAGCCACTACAATCAATACCAAATATTGATTTACCACCCCATAAATATGGTGCCCCTATATATTTTGCTGTTAGTGTCACAATATTTTCTTCAGCAAATTGTAAGTTACCATTACTTTCTTCACTGTCACATTCAGCAATGTAATTGTTTATATGCAATGGCTTATTAAACCAAGGTGTACCAATACTTGCCAAAATATTATTTTGATTAATTGCAACATTATTAATGGCTTTTAAATGCCATCCGACATTGGATTCTAAAGAATCAACTATCGATAATTGACCAACTTGACACCAACCTTCATAACCATCGTATGTACATTTTATTCTAACAAAATCGCCTTGTTCCTCTAAAAAAGTAGCGGATTCTAAAAACAATAATTGGGTTACTATTTCACTTTTATGTGAAGGTTCTTTTCTAATGGGTGCAACACTTACAATACAAACGCATAAATGCATAAGCATAAATTTTGAGCAATTTATGGATTAAATGCTATGCAGCATCTAAATTAAAATTGCTTATTTTAATACTGTGAAATTGAACAGATATCAAAATATGAATGATGAAACCCTATTGGCTTATTATTATGCCGATGGAAATTCTGAATGGATTGGCGTTTTACTTGAAAGATATACCCTATTGCTATTGGGTACTTGTATGAAATATTTAAAAAACCAAGAGGCTGCTAAAGATGCAGTACAACAAATATTTTTAAAGGTCATATCGGAATTACCAAAATATAAAGTGCAATATTTTAAGAGTTGGATTTATATGATTGCTAAAAACTATTGCTTAATGCAATTACGCGATAAAAAAATAACCTATTCTATTGATAATGATAATGCAGCAACAGGATTAGTATTTGAAAACAATACTGAGGAATTGAAAGAAAAGGAGGAATTAATGAACAACATTGAATTGGCCATTAATGATTTGAATATTGAACAAAAAAAATGCATTGAAATGTTTTATTTGGAGAAAAAAAGCTACCGGTTAATTGCTCAAATAACCGGATATAGCATTTTGCAAGTAAAAAGTTATATCCAAAATGGAAAACGAAATTTAAAATTATTGATAGAAAAAAGAAATAACAGTGAATTAAACCACTAAATTTAAATTGAAGCAGATAGCATGTTAATGAATAAACATACAAAATTTTTAATTTCTGAAGAAACCATCCTCCATTATTTGGAAGGCTCATTATCGGAAGAGGCAATGCATGCTTTTGAAGAAGAAATGGAAACTTCTTCATTTTTAAAAGATGCAGTAGAAGGATTAGAAAATTTTTCAGATAAGCAAGCCTTACGTGCAGCAGTTAAACAATTACATCAACAATTACGTCAACGTACTCAAAAGAAACGTAAACAACGGTTGATGCTATTCCAACAACACCAACTTCAAAACATCATTATTGCCATTGCCATTTTATTATTGATAATAGTGGGCATATTTGTTATACACTATGCCCGGCAAAAAGGACTTTAGTTAAAAAAATAATTGTGGACCTGAGGAGAGTCGAACTCCTGTCCAAACATATTTACCATAAGTCTTCTACATGCTTATTTCATTATTAATTGTCGGCACTCAACAGGAAATGAACAAACCAATTGAGTACTTAGCTGTATTCGTCTTTTGCAGTAGTCACAGCCTTCCACTACAGCATCCTGTGCTTTTTTTGAGTCGGCGGCGGCACCTGGTAACAGGAAAACCTGTGCGGCGGCCCGAATGACTGACTAATTACTAATTAGGCAGCCATGGCATACTGTGTATTGCCATTTATAGTTTGAGTATTCAGATTTAAGTGCTAATTACCCAACGCACTGCATGCTTATACTTACCGTAACCTATGCTGTCTAAACCAGTACAGGCCCAAAGTATATTTATCAAAGAACTGAATAACCTGCAAAATTAATCTTAATACACTAAAAAATGAATTAATGTCGGAAAATGCGAAGGAAATCTAATCCTAACGCATAAGCCATTAAACTTAATAACAAAACCATGCCAACCATTTGCGCATACTCCATAAACTTATCACTCGGTTTACGACCTGTAACCATTTCTACCAGTGTAAATAAGGCGTGTCCACCATCTAAAGCAGGAATTGGCAAAACATTCATAAATGCCAAAATGATAGAAAAAATGGCAGTTAAAGTCCAAAATGACTGCCAATCCCATACACCCGGAAATATGCCGCCAATAGAAATAACACTACCTAATGAATCGTTTACTTTAACTTCTTTTGAAGTGAATAATAGTTTTAAATTACTGATATAATTAACCAAAGTACTATAACATTTTTTAACACCTTCGGGAATGGCTTGTAAAAAGGAATAATGAATTTGTACAGTTCCCAAAACCTGATCTGGTGACTGAAAGCCAATTCCGCTTTTCATTTTAGCATTGTTAATAACAGAAGCTGTAATGGTATCGTGTTTATTCCGTAAAAAAGTATATTGTACAGAATCTTTATCCTTTAAATTTTTTAGTACTTGGTAAGCATCATTATTATATGCCACCGGTATATGCTGTATAGCAATTAGTTGATCACCTTTTTTAAGTGGAACAGTTGAAGTAATTTGGGTTCCGGGTAAAACAGTATCAACTAACAAAGGTGTACGAACATAGGTAAAACCACCTAGTTTATTTTTATTGAGTTGTTCAATAAAACCGGGAGGAATGCTTAAGAGTGTGTCTTTCCCATTACGTTCTATAGTAATATTTTTGGCTTGGTTTAAAATAATCATCGAACCTACTGTTCCAACTTTTTCAACCGGTATACCTGCAACGGCTACAATTTTATCACCATCCTCCATTCCGATTCGCTTTCCTAAACTGTCAACATATACTCCATATTTTAAATTTTGTGCAGGTATGTATTTTTCGCCCCAGGTATACATGATACCAATAAAAATTACGATGGCTAATAATATGTTAACAGTTACGCCGCCCAACATG
The DNA here is from genome assembly GCF_049968455.1 of Hydrotalea sp. Classification (NCBI taxonomy): domain Bacteria; kingdom Pseudomonadati; phylum Bacteroidota; class Chitinophagia; order Chitinophagales; family Chitinophagaceae; genus Hydrotalea; species Hydrotalea sp. The sequence continues at coordinate 28,567 of NZ_JBMFQT010000002.1, forward strand.
ATAATAAGACGTTGCCAAGCCGGCTTAGCCCGAAATTCATATGGTTCAGGAGGCTTCTTCATTTGTTCCTTATCCATACTTTCATCAATCATACCGGCTATTTTTACGTAGCCGCCAAAGGGAATCCAACCCACTCCATATTCCGTTTCACCAATTTTCTTCTTCCATAAACTAAACCATGGATTGAAAAAAAGATAGAATTTTTCAACACGACATTTAAACCATCTTGCTGGTAAAAAATGCCCCAATTCATGTAAAATGACTAATATAGAAAATGACAGAATAAACTGTCCAGCCTTAATACCCACTACTCCCCAATCGATTGCTAAAACACTCATTCAAAAAATTATTTAGTTGATTTTGTAATTGGTTAAGAAACTAAAAAAATTCAGGGTTTTACTTTTATCAATTATAATTGAATTAAAGATGCCGCGAAATTACGTGCTTCGGCATCACTTTCAAAGTATTCATTTAAAGTAGGTTGTTCAATAAATGTTATTTTATTCATGGTTTGTTCAATCATTTCGGTAATGTCTAAAAAACCAATTCTATTGCGTAAAAATGCATAAACAGCAATTTCATTGGCAGCATTCATTACACAAGGTAAATTTCCACCTTTATATAAAGCCTCGGTAGCTAATGCTAAATTTCTAAAAGTACGCATATCGGGTTCTTCAAATTGAAGAGTAGAAGCCTTTTTAAAATCGAAACGCGGAAACTGATTGGGTATTCGTTGCGGGAAACCAAGTGCATATTGAATAGGTAATTTCATATCTGGTAGCCCCATCTGTGCTTTTATGCTTCCATCTTCAAACTGAACCATACTATGTATAATGCTTTGCGGATGTACTACCACCTGAATTTGAGAAGCATGCAGATTAAATAACCATTTTGCCTCAATCATTTCCAACCCTTTATTCATTAAAGTGGCAGAGTCAATACTAATTTTTGCACCCATTGACCAATTAGGGTGCTGCAATGCATGTTCTTTTTTTACGTTTACCAGAAAATTAGGTTTTTTACCAAGAAATGGCCCTCCACTGGCGGTTAGTATTATTTTTTCAATATGATTATTCGTTTCTCCAATTAAACACTGAAAAATGGCAGAGTGTTCACTATCAACAGGTATAATTGGAACTTTATGTTTTAATGCTTCTTGCATAATTATATCACCTGCTACAACTAAGGTTTCTTTATTAGCTAATGCAATGGCTTTGTTGTATTGTATAGCCGTTAATGTTGGTTTTAAACCAGCATAACCAACTATTGCAGCAAGCATCATATCATAACAGTTCATGGCAGCCACTTCTTCCAAAGCTTTTTCGCCGGCAAATACCTTAACGTGTGTATGAGCTAAAGCCTCCTTAACGGTGGCATATTTGCGTTCATCGGCAATAACTACACAATTGGGATTAAATTGAAGGGCTTGTTGCACTAATAATACATCATTGGTTTGTGCAGTTAATATTTCCACCGAAAATTTATCAGTATTGGCTGCAATTACCTCCAATGCCTGTTTACCAATAGAACCTGTTGAGCCAAATAAGGCAATTCGTTTTTGTTTTATCATGGGAATGATGAATTATATCTACCGCTAAAAGTTACAAAATAAGCTTTTTACTAAAATATAGCCATATTTCAGGTATGAAAAATTGAAATATAACAAAAATAAATTCGAATAAATTTTATTTAGTATATTTTTCTAATGCATCAGCAATTACCCTGTCATTGCTTAAGCGGGGCACTTTATTTTGTGAACCTAATTTTCCAATTGAACGCATGTAATCAATAAAAGCATTTTTTTGTAATGACCTTATACTTAAAGTTTGTAAAATATTTCCACTAATTAAATCATTATAATATACATTTTTTTCGCGTAAATAATTATCCACTTTTAAAGCAAATTCAGTAAGATTAGTCGGTTCATTTTCGAATTCAATATACCATTCGTGAAAACTTTTGCCTTTACCTTGAGCAATATTAGGGGCAACCGTAAATTCAGTTATTTTAATTTGATCTTCGGTGGCAGCCTTCATTAATGCATATTCAACTTCCTCGCCAATTACATGTTCTCCAAATGCTGAAATAAAATGTTTAATACGTCCGGTAACTAAAATCTTATAAGGGTTGGTGCTGATAAACTTAACTGTATCGCCAATATTGTATGCCCATAAACCTGAATTGCTACTAATAATAAGCGCATAGTTCTCTCCCACTTTTACATCGGCAAGTGTTAACCTTGTAGGTTTTTCATTAAAAATTTCATTAGCCGGTACAAATTCAAAAAATATTCCACTATTCGTATTCAACAATAGTCCCGGCTCATGAGGGTTGTCCTGAAATGCAAAAAAACCTTCACTGGCAGGAAATAGTTCTAAACAATCAATCTCTTTCCCAATACTTTTATAAATTTTTTGTTTATAAGGTTCAAAATTCACGCCTCCTTGCACCATTAAACTAAAATTGGGAAATATTTCGGCTATAGGCTTACCTGTTTTCTCTATTAATCTATCAAAATACATTTGCATCCATGGTGGAATACCACTAATCAGGGTCATGTTTTCATGAATGGTTTCTTCCACAATTTTATCGAGTTTGGTTTCCCAATCTTCAATGCAATTTGTTTCAAAACTGGGCATTTGGTTAGTTCGTAAATATTTGGGTACATGATGGTTTACTATACCACTAAGCCTTCCGGTAGGAATACCCCCCACCCGCTCTAACTCCGGTGAACCACTTAAAAAAATCATTTTTCCTTGAGCAAAGGCAAAATTGCCCGACTCTGCCATATAATAAAGTAAGGCGTTCCTTGCTGTGTTAATATGATTGGGAATAGAATCTTTCGTGATAGGTATGTATTTAATACCGGAAGTAGTTCCACTTGTTTTGGCAAAGTATATGGGTTTCCCTTTCCATAAAACATGCTGTTTACCTTGCTTTATTAGTTCAATGTAGGGTTTAAATTGTTCATAGTCGCGTATGGGCACATTTTGAATAAAGTCGGCATGCGTTTTAATATTTTGCATTTGGTGGTCGTTGCCAAACCGGGTAGTTTTACCCACTTTTATTAAGTTTTTAAAAATTGTTTCCTGATCGGAAACAGCAGTTTGCATACTTTTACGAATGGTTTTATGAATATGAAAAGCAAAAGGACGAGCTAATAATGATTTTAAATTCATCGTACAAAAATTAATTGCTTCAAATGAGGGTAAACAACTTATATAAGCAACAAAAATAGCACTATACACCGCCTTTAAACCACTTTATACACCTAATTTTATAAAAAAAGGAAATAAAAGAGCAAATATTTTGAAAAATTTTGCAATTTTTAGCAATGATGTATTACCTTTGCCGTCCTAATTTTGGATAGTTATGTTAGCAGTTGTAAAAATCGCAGGTCAACAATTTAAAGTACAAGCAGGAGATAGTTTGTATGTTCCCCGCTTAGCCGCTAAAACCGGTGACAAAGTAGAATTTAAAGATGTGTTATTGGTTGATAATGCAGGCACACTTTCTGTTGGTAATGCAGTAAATGCAGTAGTAAAAGCAGAAATTGTGAATGAATTAGTGCAAGGGGATAAAGTAATTGCTTTTAAAATGAAAAGAAGAAAAGGTTTTCGTAAAAAGCATGGACACCGTACACACTATACACAAATTAAAATTGAAAGTATTGCTTAATTGATTTAAAACAATTCAGCACTAATTCTGATTTTGTTTTATTTTAAAAATTTCAAAAAACTATGGCACACAAAAAAGGTGAAGGAAGTGTAAAAAATGGTCGCGACTCGAACAGTAAACGTTTGGGTGTAAAAATATTTGGCGGACAACCCGCTATTGCAGGCAATATAATTGTACGTCAACGCGGTACTAGTTACCATCCTGGTAAAAATGTTGGCTTAGGAAAAGACTTTACAATTTTTGCTTTAACTGATGGTGTTGTTGAATTTAAAAAATCAAAAAACAACAAAACCATTATTTCAGTTTTGCCAATTGAAGCTACTGCATAAAAAAAAATTTTGCAGTATCAGAATAGTTGCTAATTTTAGGTTATTAACTAACCATTAAATTTCAACTTATGGCAAAAGCTGTAAAAAAAGCTGCTCCTAAAAAAGCTGCTGTAAAAAAAGCTGCTCCTAAAAAAGCTGCTGCAAAAAAAGCTGCTCCTAAAAAAGCCGCTGCAAAAAAAGCTGCTCCTAAAAAAGCCGCTGCAAAAAAAGCTGCTCCTAAAAAAGCCGCTGTAAAAAAAGCTGCTCCTAAAAAAGCTGCTGCAAAAAAGAAGTAACCTTCGAAAAGAAGTAACAACTATGAAAGTCCCGATAATTCGGGACTTTTTTTATAATAGTACACAAAACTTCCTCTAATTATAAATGCAATTATATGCTAGATAATTATGCTATTGCCGATAATTTTTCTTTGCTGTCTAAACTAATAGAAATACATGGTGAAAATAGTTTTAAAGCAAAGTCATATGCTACAGCATCCTATATAATTGAAAAATTACCAGAACAACTTTCTGCATTACCTGAAGAAAAAATTTCATTAATAAAAGGAATTGGCGATGCAATTGCATTAAAGATTAAAGAACAATTGGCAACAGGAAATCTTAAAATTTTAAATGATTACTTGCAAAAAACTCCAGCAGGGGTTGTTGAAATGTTACATATTAAAGGTTTAGGGCCTAAGAAAATAAATAGTATTTGGAAACAATTAGAAATTGAAAGCATAGGTGAATTATTATATGCTTGTAATGAAAACCGATTAACTTTATTAAAAGGCTTTGGAGCGAAAACACAAGAAAGCATTAAAGAAAATATTGACTACTACTTAAACAACCAAGGACATTACTTATATCAACAAGCAGAAGCTTATATTCAAGCTTTTCATTTAAAACTTACAACAACTTTTCAACAATACCAATTTGAAATAACGGGTGCATTTATCAGACAATTAGAAACTGTTGATGCAGCAGAATGGATAACCAATACTCCATCTTCAATACTAAAAACATTTTTCACTGCTAATAACTACAAAGTAGAAATTGAAAATGACGAACAACTTACTGTAAGAGGTAGCGAAAACATACAACTCATTTTTTATTTTGCAACAAATGAAAACTGGGGTTCAAAAGCATTTATACACAATAGCAGTTCAACTTTTATAAATGCTTTTAAAGCGGAATTTAAATGGATTGAAAATAAGGTTTTTGAAGATGAATCTACTATTTTCCAGACTGCCGGTATTCCATTCATTCCTGCATGCAGAAGAGAATCTAACAATATTATATCTCTTTACCTTCAAAATAAAGATTTACCGAGTATTAGAGAAAATGATATAAAGGGTATTATACATTGCCATAGTAATTGGAGTGACGGCGTGCATACATTAGAACAAATGGCTAAAGCTGCTATTGAAAAAGGACTGGAATACATGGTAATTAGCGATCACTCCAAATCAGCTTTTTATGCCAATGGTTTAACCGAAGAAAGGGTATTAGCACAACATGAAGCCATTGACGCATTAAATAAAAAGTTGGCCCCTTTCAAAATTTTTAAGAGTATTGAAAGCGATATTTTAAATGATGGTGCACTCGATTATTCCAATGAAATTTTACAAAGGTTTGATATAGTTATCGCCTCTATACATTCCAATTTAAAAATGTCGGAAGAAAAGGCAATGACGCGCTTACTAAATGCCATTCAAAATCCGTTAACAAGCATCCTAGGACATTTAACAGGTAGATTATTATTAAGTAGAAAAGGGTATCCAGTTGATCATTCTTTAATTATAGAAGCTTGTGCTAAAAACAATGTTGTGATAGAATTAAATGCGCATCCAAGAAGATTAGACATTGACTGGCGTTACATTGATCAGGCTTTGCAAAATAATGTATTGATTTCGATTGACCCTGATGCACATGCCATTGATGGTTTTGATGATTGTAAATACGGAATTTTGGTTGCACAAAAAACATTATTAACCCCACAACAAAACTTAAGTAGTTTTTCATTGCAACAATTTGAAGCATTTGTTGCACAGCAGCATAAAAAAAGAAATATTTAATTGTTTTTTGCTCCAAAAGGTAGTTGTACATAAAATGTAGTGCCTATCCCCTGCTTTGTAACAAACCATATTTTGCCATTTGCTTTTTCAACTATACCGCGGCAAATGGCCAAACCCAATCCGGTGCCTGAAGATTTGGTTGTAAAATTGGGTGAAAAGATTTTTTCGATAAACTCATCGGGAATACCGGATCCGTTATCGGTAACAGAAATTAAAATATTATTGGCAACATTTGCTTGGTGAAGATGTACGGTTGGATGTTCAATACCTTCCACAGCCTCAAATGCATTTTTAATTAAATTGGTAAACAAACGCTGCATTTGGGTTTTATCAGCATAAACACCATAGTAACCCAATTCTTTTTTTAATGTTATGTTTACAGAAGTGTCGGCACTATGTAACTGCACCAAGCTTTTCAAAACATCAGAAATATCAAAGTATTCCAATTGTACATTACCAATATTGGCAAACTGCGAAAAATCGCCCGCTATTTTTGAAAGTTGGTCAATTTGTTCAATTAGTGTTTGGGTCACTCGGTTGGTTAAACTTGTTAGCTGTGTTGCATCATATTGTTTATCACTAATTGCCTTTTGCAAATATTGAATACTTAGTTTCATTGGTGTAAGCGGGTTTTTAATTTCATGCGCCACCTGTCTTGCCATTTCACGCCAAGCACCTTCCCTTTCACTTTTTGCTAAAGCATTTGCACTTTCATCTAATTGCCGTACCATTTTATTGTACTCCTGAATTAAGCTTCCTATTTCATCATTTCTGTTCCAAGTTAATTCTTCATTTTTCTTTCCCAACGAAATAGCTTTCATTTTGTTGGCAATTAAAGTAAATGACTCAGTTATTTTGTTGGTTACTATGAATGCAATAGCACCGGCCACCAAAAAAATAAATGCATTTAAATTAATTAAGGTAGCAAGGAACCCGGAAATTTCTTGCTTTAATTCAGCTTGAGAATTCAGATAAGGAATATTAAGGTAAGCATAAGTGTTTCCTAATTCATCAACAATAGGCGTATAAACACTCAAAAACTTTAACTTACCTATTGTTTCGTCTTGTTCAAAGCGAGGTTTTTTAAGATGATGCAATTCAAAATAAGCAAATGGATTCATTTTATTATTTAACAAATGCTTATTGTAAATATAGGGTTGTGTTGAAGCTTTTAAGTTTCCGGCTGCATCATAATAATTAATGTCAACATTATGCGTTTCAGCAATTTCAATAATCTTCTTTTCACGAACACCTCCGGTTGTAAAATCGTTTACATTAATAGCATCGTCAAATACCATTTCGGCATTGATTTTATTCTGAATTTCGTTCGCAATTTGTTGAACGGATTTAAAGAGTTTATCTTCTTTATTTTTATTAAATCGATTAATGAAAAAAGAAATAGTTGCTACACCAATTACAATAAATGAGAATAAACTAATGGCAATAATAATGAGGTTAATTTGAGAACGAATATCTAATACAAATGAACGCTTTATCTCTTTCCACCTAAACCTTTTCAATAGCAGAAATTGTACAGTATGCAATATAAATATTAATAGCAAGAAAGAACAAAACAAATAAGCAAATAAAGTAAGCGATTCTAAAATCCATTCATTTTTGTGTACAATTAAAACTTGCCTTCCATTTTCGGCATTATACCATAATTCGTTATAACCATTTTTATTACTTACTTTAAACTGCGCGAGGTTGATGAGTTTGGTATTTACCTGAGTTGGGAAATTATAATCATTAAAGCTACTGACCATTTTACCGTTGTTATAAACAGCATAAGCATAATTTCCATTAAGCTCATTTGAAAAATTATCTACTTGTGCAAATAATTCCGGGTATAAAGCTTCGCTTACATTTTTTTTAGGTACAACAATTACAAAAAAGTATCCAAGAACATTATTTTCAGGTGAAACAATATCTTTCTCAAATAAATACCCTAACCTATTACCATTGGTAGTATAAGTGTACAAACCATCAATTGAAGTAGGTTTTGCTCGTCGTAATACAATGGTTCGTATGGTGGCATAATTGGTAGTATCATCATTAAATAGTGGATGATACAAACTATCAAATGTGTAAATATGCGTTTCGTATTTATTTAAGTAACCGGAAAAGTTGCTACTTATAATGCTGTCTTTCAAATATTTGTTGGTAAAATCAGAATCTAAACGATCAAAATTTTGTAGCAAAAACTTGTCATCAAAATTCGTAATGGCAATATTTAATAAACTTTCACCGGAAGGGTCTGCTTGCGAAGCTAATTTTTCAGCTATTCGTTTTCTTTGTTCTAACTCAACTAACTTATTTTGATACATTACCATTGCAGCAACGGATGCTGCAAAAAACATAACCCAAAATATGAAAAAAGTAGTATTGTATAAAGGCTTTGTGAGATCTTGTTTACGATAGAATAAAATAATTAAAAATAAAATTAGCCAGCCTAAAACAATCATATTGGTAATTGTACTGGCAACTCCAATATTAAAACTGTTATAAATTAATCCTTCAATAGCTATAATAAATAGTTGTATGTTCAGTGGTAGTTTTTGTTGATAAACATTGCCTAATAATAATTGTGCTAAGGCAAAAAATGAAAGTGTTAGCAAACAAAGTATAACAAAACTTATTACAGTATAAATATTTAAGCTGAAAAAATTAGATACATCAAATGATATTTTTGAGTCTAATACCAAACTTTTAATAATCCCGGCAAAGAAAAAACAAATGGCACCTAAAATCAGCAACTGAATGTATGCAACAATTTTAAGTACTGATGGCTTAAAATGCAATTCAATATGTGTATGTAAATTATTCTTATAATAATTGATGAACCAAAATAAAATAATGACATTTATTAACAAGTCGCCCAATGAAGGATGCAAGCTATTGGATGCGTAAATAGCCGGATCAAACAAGGTTAATTGAGAAAAATTAAAAGGGAATGGAAAGAAATAACTTATTAATCGTAAAACGATAACCGAACAAAAAAGCAATATAAACCCTTGCAAGGGTTTTTTGAATGCTGCCACTTCAACTGCTAATGCATTCAAAAAAAACAAAAGAAAAATGATACTTAATGTTCTTAGAATAACAGACAATGTATTATAAGGCGAAAGCGTTTTACCAGGTTGAACTTCCAAATAACATAAAACTTTACCATTTACCCCATAAATAGGATAAGCATTGACTTCGTTAGTTATTTCATATAGTTTGCCCAGCCCTTCAAAACCATTAAAGTCAGGTTGTAGATATTTGTTTTGTATGAAGTAGGCCTGATAAATTGGTATTAACCCTACTACTAATATTGTTTTCCCATTTAGTAATACATTTTTTTTTATTAATTCAAAATAACCGTTTTGGTAGTTGAGAAAAAGGTTATTGGCTGTATGATATAAATCAGCATCATCAACATAATATTGATTGGTATTCCAATAAGTAAGAATAGGATGCCTTAAATCATTGTAGGTATATATAAAGAAACCAAAATTTTTGCTAAGGGGCTTGTATTCTGATGGTAACAATATACTATCACTTAATAAGCTTCCCAATAATGTTTTATCGTTTGCTAATATTGAGAAGTCTTTTTCACGCTCGGATAAATATTGTTGAATTTTCTCTTGTGTTTTTACCGGAGAGGTGTAATAAGTAAAATAGTTTGAAAGAATATAAGAAAAGGTAAACAACCATGCAGCTATAATCATTAAATAGCCATGACGATACGCTGCATGTTTTAGAATTCTCATCAAGATGGTTCGTTTTTAATTTGCTTTTTAGCAATATTCCATAATTCATCCATTTCGGCAAGGGTTAAATTGGCTAACTGCAAATTTCTTCCAGCAGCCATATTTTCCATTAATTGAAACCTTTGAATAAATTTCTTATTGGTTCTTTCTAAAGCCGACTCTGCATCAATGTTCAAAAATCGTGCAAGATTTACCCAACTAAACAATACATCCCCAAATTCTTCTTCCACTTCATTAATGCTATTGAGTTGTATGGCTTGTTTTAATTCATTTGTTTCCTCCCCAATTTTTTCCCATACTTTTTCAATTTCATCCCATTCAAAACCAACCTGTTTTACTTTTTCTTGTATTCGTGTTGCTTTTGCTAATGCAGGCATTGTTTTAGGTATTCCTGATAATACGCTGGTTTTACCTTCTTTCAATTTTATTTGCTCCCAATTTTTCTTTACTTCTTCATCGTCTTTTATAGTAAGATTCCCATATACATGCGGATGCCGAATAATTAACTTTTCGCAAATACCTTTAATTACATCGTTTATTGTAAATGCATTGTTTTCAGCAGCTATTTTCGAATAAAAAACAATATGCAAAAGTAAGTCGCCTAATTCCTCTTTAATATCCTTCCAATTTTGGGCATCTAAAGCATCACTTAATTCATAGGTTTCTTCAATTGTCATTGGTTTTAAGGAAGCAAGGGTTTGCTTTTTATCCCAGGGACACTTTTCCCTTAACTCTTCCATAATGGTAACTAGCTTTTGAAAATCCACATCTTCAGGCATAAAATCATTAGGTTAATGAAGTTATTAATTATAACATGAAAATTAATACTACTAAAAGTACACAACAATTGGCTTTAAAGTATGCTTATTCCTCATTTTTTTGCATTTGATTAATATAGAATTACATTTGAAATAAAAACATTCATGCGCTATATCAGTATTCTTTTTTTATTATTAATTGGCTCGCTTGTGCATGCACAGTATTATTATAATGATATAATAGCAGCTAAACAGAGTGCTCAAAATTACTCAATCATAAAGGCCCAAAAAATAAAAACTATTGAAGTATTTAGCTATGATGACCTTGATGAGCAAGTAAAATCATTTTCACTACAACAAGTATTTTCAAATAATTGGAATAAAATGGAATTGAGTACGCAAAATGCAACGGGAGAAAAATCAACATTAACTACCTATTATAAAAACAATTTGGTTAGTAATACAGTTGAACGTAGTAAACACATAGAAACAATAACCAACTATACTTACGACGCACAAAATAGACTCTTGAGCATTGAATCAACTAGCAAAGACAGTGCATATAAATATCAAAATACAGAAAAACATATTTGGCTTTATGGTAGTAATGGTACACCTACAGAAATGATAAAAATTAGAAACGGCAAAGACTCAACATTGGTAAGATTCACCTTTGATGAGCAAGGTAATGTGGCAGAAGAGAAATGGTTGAGAATGGGCAGATTAATTGAAACTTATTACTATTATTATGATAACAACCATTTAATTACTGACATTGTAAGGTATAATAGAAATGCCAAAAAACTTTTGCCTGATTATATGTTTGAATACAATGCGCAACAACAAATGAGTAGTATGACACAAGTATCTGCAAATAGCAATGGCTATTTGATTTGGCATTATACATACAATGCTGCTGGATTAAAAACAGAAGAAATTTGTAAAGACAAACAAAACCAACTTGTGGCCAATTTCAAATACGTTTATCAGCAGTAATTGGCAGTGTATAAAATAAAAAAAGTCGGGATAAATTTATCACCGACTTTTTTTGTGCCCCAGGCGGGACTTGAACCCGCACGGCCGTTGCTGACCACAGGATTTTAAGTCCTGCGTGTCTACCAATTCCACCACCAGGGCTTCCAAAAAAAATTCCATCCAAAATAATGATGGAAATTTTTTTTGAGCGGAAGACCGGGCTCGAACCGGCCACCCCAACCTTGGCAAGGTTGTGCTCTACCAAATGAGCTACTTCCGCTTTTGTTATGTTTAAGAACTAGTTTATTGGGAGTGCAAATTTAGGTAACTAATTTTCTCAGCAAAATTTTTTTGAAAAAAAATTATTTATATTCAGGAGTGTATTTTGTACTACCTTGAATTTCTACATCTGGCTTGCCTTTATAACGCTTTTGGTATAATTTATAACAACCTCCTAAAAAGAAAGCTACAATACAAAATACCTGTAAATAAAATATAAATCTAGAAGTGCTTACCCAATTGCGGGAAACATCTTTTTTTGCTTGTTGATTCATTTCGTTTGACATACTATTTTAAATTGCTTTGCAAAAATAAGGTACCTGCATTAATTATGCGTGCTTATTTTCAACAATTTCTGAAAAGGTTTTTTTCCGTTTAAAAAAATATTGCCATACAATACTTCCATTATACACACCTTTTAATTGTTTAAGGGGCTTTTTATTTTCTGAAACAAACTGAACTTGTTGCCAATGCAACAACACATAAATATGGGCTTTTAATACAGCAGTAAAAAAAGAAAAGTTACCGGTTAAGAATCCTTTCCAAGCCGATATAGCATCAAGCAAAAAACGAATAAATAGTATTTTAATTTTATCTGATTTTGGCAAATGCATGGCCAACATCAATAAATTATTGCGAAAATTTAAATATAATTTTTTACTTCCTTTTTGCAATGTACCTGCACCAACATGGTAAACAACACTTTGTGGACAAACATAAACAGAATAACCTGCTAATTGCATGCGCCAACATAATTCAATTTCTTCTTGGTGTGCAAAAAAAGAGGCTGTGAACCCATTTAAATTTTTGAATACAGCACTCTTTACAAACAAAGCTGCACCACTTGCCCAAAAAACAGGTTCAACATCATCATATTGCCCTTTATCTTGTTCCATTGTATCAAATACCCTACCTTTTGCAAAAGGATAACCTAATATATCAATCCATCCGCCACATGCACCTGCATATTCAAATTCTGATGGGACATGGAAGGATAATAGCTTGGGCTGACAAGCGGCTATTTTATTATTACTTTCCATTAAATGTATAATGGGTTCAATCCAATTTTCAGTTACAGATACATCAGAATTTAGCAAAACAAAATAATCAGCATCAACTTGTTTTAAAGCCCAATTATAGCCACCTGCAAAGCCTTCATTTTTAGTGTTTTGAATAATTGTAACTTCCGAGAAACGATTTTGCAACATCAGTACCGACTCATCAGTTGAGGCATTATCGGCAATAATTATTTTTTTATTGCTATAAGTTGATGCCAATACACTTGGCAAAAATTGTTGCAAATAATGAGCACCATTATAGTTTAATATAACAATTGCTACAAGTGGCTGCTGTTGCAAATGATTCATTGGATGGAAATAGTATAATTAAAATGCTACCGACAATTAACAAATTTAGGTAGATTGACATTACAAGTTTAAGTATTTCCTTACTTAAAACACATCACACCATATTATGCCTTATAAAGCTGTTCGCGTAATTCATGTATACGTGCATCTTCCATATAATCATCAAAAGTTGTTAACCGATCAATAACTCCATTGGGTGTTAATTCAATTACTCTGTTAGCTACCGTTTGCATAAATGTATGGTCGTGAGAGGTAATAAGCACAACACCGGGGAAATTTTGACAACTTTCATTAAAGCTTTGAATACTCTCCAAATCAAGGTGGTTGGTGGGTTGATCGAGAATAATTACATTAGGATTTTGCAACATCATTCTACTAATCATACAGCGTACTTTTTCACCACCACTTAAAACATTTGTTTTCTTTAATATTTCATCGCCACTGAACAACATTTTCCCTAAAAATCCTCTTAAAAATGGTTCATCAGCCTCTGTTACATGTGAAGGAACAAATTGGCGCAGCCAATCAATTAATGATAATCCCTCTTCAAAAAAGGCAGTATTATCAATTGGCAAATAAGCTTTAGTAATGGTTGTTCCCCATTCATATTTACCAGAATCGGCTTGAATATTTCCATTAATAATTTCGAATAAACGAGTAACAGCCATTGGGTTACGACTGAGAAAGGCAATCTTATCACCTTTATTAACAGTAAAGTGCACTTTGGAAAAAAGTTTAGTGCCATCAACTGTTGCGGATAAATTTTCAACATGTAAAATTTGGTTACCTACTTCGCGTAAAGGTTGAAAAATAATACCCGGATATTTTCTATTAGAAGGTTCAATTTCTTCTATAGTTAATTTTTCTAAGGCCTTTTTTCGGGCTGTTGCTTGTTTGCTTTTGCTGGCATTGGCAGAAAAGCGTGCAATAAAGTCAAGTAAAGCAGCACGTTTTTCTTCAATTTTTTTATTCTTGTCACTCATTTGGCGCAACATTAATTGCGATGATTCATACCAGAAAGTATAATTACCTGTAAAAATTTTGATTTTTGAGCGATCGACATCTGCAACATGTGTACAAACTGAATCTAAAAAGTGACGATCGTGACTTACAACTAATACTATGTTTTCGTAATCTGCCAAAAAGTTTTCTAACCATCCAATCGTTTCAATATCTAATCCGTTTGTAGGCTCGTCTAACAAAAGAATATCTGGATTACCAAACAGCGCTTGCGCCAGTAATACTCTTACCTTAAAGGTTCCCGCTATATCTTTCATTAAACTTTGGTGCATACTTTCATTTACACCCAAACTACTTAACAAGCTACCCGCGTTACTTTCAGCTTCATATCCGCCCATCTCTCCAAATTCTGCTTCTAATTCTCCTGCCTTAATTCCATCTTCTTCCGTAAAATCTTCTTTTGCATAAAGGGCATCCCGTTCATGCATTATTTCCCATAAATGCTTGTATCCGATTAATACAGTTTCAATTACGGTATAATCATCAAAAGCAAATTGATCTTGACTTAATACAGCCATCCTTTCACCCGGAGTAATTTCAATTGTGCCTTTATTGGGCTCAATTTCTCCACTTAAAATCTTTAAAAATGTTGATTTACCGGCACCATTGGCACCAATTACGCCATAACAATTGCCTTTTACAAAATTTACATTCACCTCATCAAACAAAACACGCTTGCCATAAGCTAGGGTTAAGTTTCTAACACTAATCATGCTTTTATAGTTTTTTAGGCTGCAAAACTAAGGGTAAAGCAGCTAATTCGCTAATGTAGCTGTTTTAAATAGCATAGACCATCTAACTTTGACACAGTATTGTATTATTAAATTTTGCCTATTTTTATTTCATGCTTCAATATTGGCTAAACTGGAAAACGCTTATTACCCTAATTGCAATGCTTATTATTAGTGGCACTATTTTTTATTCAAACTATTTGGCCAATAAAATTAAACTTGATGAAAAAATAAAGATTGAACAATGGGCTGAAGCTGTAAAAAGCAATGCCAGCAACCAACTTACCGATAACAATTTGAGTGGACGTATTTTAAGCGAGAACAGCCAGGATATACCTATAATAGTCGTTACAGAAAAAGGAGTTTTATTAGACAGTAGAAATGTAGATTCTACTAGACTATCAGATCCTTCCTATTTAAAAAGAAAAATTGATTATTTTAAATCATTACACACTCCCATTGAATGGAAAAACCCATTAGATACTACACAAAAAAACATTGTGTATTATGGTGAATCGCGTTTATTGAACGAAGTACGATATTACCCAATAGTTCAACTCATTATTGTAGGATTATTTTTGTTTTTCTTAATTATTGCCCAACACACTGCTTTTAAAAACAATCAAAATCAGCTTTGGGTTGGCATGGCAAAAGAAACAGCACATCAATTAGGTACCCCTGTAAGTAGTTTACAGGGCTGGATTGAAATGCTGAGAACCATACCGAGTAATGAAAAAATAGTTAATGAAATTGAAAAAGATAGTAACCGACTATTATTAATAACCGATAGGTTTAGTAAAATTGGAAGCATCCCTACTTTAGAAGTTACGAATTTATGTGCACAAATTGAACAAATGATTGATTACATCAAAAAACGCTCGGGCGGTAATGTTGCTTTTGAATTGAATTGTACAGAACAAAACTTGGAACCAAAACTTTCACCCGCCTTGTTCGATTGGGCTATTGAAAACCTGCTTAAAAATGCACTTGATGCTATGGAAGGAAAAGGAAAAATAACTTTACAAATTAAAAAAATATCGAAACTAATTTATATTGATATTATCGATACCGGAAAGGGTATTGCCAGAAAAAATTTTGATACCGTTTTTAAACCTGGTTTTACAACAAAAAAACGTGGTTGGGGCTTGGGGCTAACCCTAACAAAACGCATTATAGAACAATATCATAAAGGAAAAATTTTTATTTTAAACAGCCATATAGGAAAAGGAACAACTTTTAGAATTATTTTACCAGGTTAATGTTTCAAGATGAATAATTTGTTCAATTAAATTTCCTATTCTTGTTTCGAATAGTATTTTTTTATAATAAACAAATACAATTTCGCGATGATAAAACCATTGAGAATCGCAATACAAATAATGGGTACAATTACATCGGAAGGATAATGTACACCAAGATAAACCCTGCTATAAGCTACTAATGCTGCCCAAAAAAATAGCAATACAGTAATTTTTGGCAATTGTTTACGCACCGCAAAAAAGAAATAGAAAGCCAATGAAAAAGTATTAGCTGCATGCGATGAAACAAAGCCATACATACCTCCCCTATAATTATTTACATAATGCAACAAATTTTCCAGTCCTGGTTCATGGCTTGGGCGAAAGCGATGAAAAATAGGTTTAAAAACTGATGAGGCCATTTGATCACTGATTGTTAATAACAATGCTACTAACAATACAAAGGGCAAAGCTTTCCACTTCAATTTAAAGCCAAGTATAATAACCAACAAAATATAAAAAGGCACCCACGAATATAGCCCACTACACCAGTACATAAACACATCAAAAAACGTGTTATGGTGGCCATTTATAAATATTAATATTTTTTTATCTAATTCTTCTAAAAATTCTAACATGTTTTTTTAATTAAACTGTTGCTTATACCGCGGCACAGCATTTTTTAAAATGAATGGCGATATTGTTCCAATAACAAAACCACCCAAAACATCTGTAGGATAATGCACGCCCAATGCCATACGTGAGTAACCCACAAGTAGGGCCCAAATTAAAACAGGTAGTCTATATTTCCACTCTTTAAAAACAATAACTACAGCAAAAAATAATACAAATGCATCGGTGGAATGACCTGATGGGAAGGAAGGGCTACCACCAGCAGTTAATTTATCAATAAAAGGATAAACTTTGAAAGGTCGCGTTCTATTTATACCATATTTAAGTATGGTAGATACTATTTCGGCCAAAAGAATGGAAAACAAAATATACCAGCCCCTAAATTGTATGAATTTATTTTTTTTTGAATACCCAACAATCAACATAATAACCGGTACACCAATTGCAAAAAAGTAAGCTGTATTTGTAATGAATTGAATGAAAGGATCTAACACTTCAATGCGGTGATGATTTAACCAATTTAAAATGGCAACATCTGTATTGGCAAGTGCAGAAATAGTAACATGAATGAAGTACATAACCTGCAAAATACTTACAATAAATTGAATGTAGGCTAAATAAATGATTAAAAAACTTAGTTTTTTCTGTTTTTAAAGCATTATTACAAATTAAAGGCTTATTTTAAAACAATTGCAGATAATGCCGGCAAGTTTACATGAATACGATACCAATCTTCATCAATATAAACTTTTTCGCATTTAATATTTTCATTTTTTACTGTGCCGCTACCAAAAAATTGTGCATCATCACTATTAAAAATTTCAACCCAACAATCCTTCCCAAACACGTGAATTTCCCAATTTTGGCGAACCACAGGTGTTAAATTCATTATTACCAATAAATCATCAGCTTTATTTTTTCCTTTTCTTTTATAAACCATTACACATTCTGCACGATGGTTAAGATCAACCCATTCAAATCCTTCAGTAGAAAATTGCAATTCATATAAAGCAGATTCAGTAGTATACAGTTTATTTAAGGCTTTCACACACTCCTTCATGCCAGCATGCGGCGGATATTGTAATAAATCCCATTGTAATTCGCTTTTATAATTCCATTCGTTGGTGGCAGCAAATTCATTGCCCATAAAAAGCAATTTAGCACCGGGATGCGTAAACATATAAGTATAAAGGGTACGAAGGTTAGCAAACTTTTGCCATTCATCGCCGGGCATTTTGTATATCATGGGGCTTTTACCATGCACTACTTCATCATGACTTAATGGTAACATGAAATTTTCATTATAGAAATACATCATACTAAATGTAAACTTATCCTGAAAGACCGAGCGGAAAATTGGATCTACTTTAAAATAGTCTAATGTATCATGCATCCAACCCATCATCCATTTCATACCAAATCCAAGCCCATCTTCAAAAGTAGGTTTACTAATTTTAGGCCAATCGGTGGCTTCTTCTGCTATGGTTTGAATATCAGGAAAATCGCGATATAAAGTTTCATTCAAATCTTTTATGAAAGCAATGGCTTCTAAATTACCATTCCCCCCAAATTCATTGGGCTCCCACTGGCCTTCATTACGGCTGTAATCTAAACGAAGGATAGAGCTTACAGCATCTACCCTTAAACCATCCGCATGAAAAGCATCGCACCAAAAACAGGCATTACTAATTAAAAAACTTTTTACTTCACCTCTTTTATAGTTGAAAATATAAGAATTCCAATCGGGGTGATACCCTTTACGCATATCGGCATATTCGTAAGTATGTGTTCCATCGAACATGAATAACCCATGTGCATCGTATGGAAAGTGTGAGGGTACCCAGTCTAAAAAAACGCCAATTCCTGCCTGATGCAATGCATCAACCAAATAAGCAAAACCTTGCGGATTACCAAAACGTGAAGTGGCGGCATAATAGCCCGTACCTTGATATCCCCAACTTCCATCGAATGGATGCTCCATAACAGGCATAAATTCAACATGCGTAAAACCCATTTCTTTTACATAAGGCACCAAACGCTCAGTAATTTGTTCATAGGTATTATAAGTTTCTTCATTGTATTTATCAGGACGCATCCAACTGGCTAAATGCACTTCATATACTGAAATAGGTGCTGCCAAGCTATTTTTAGCATGTCTGTTCTGCATCCATTGTGTATCATTCCATTCATACTGCGTTTGCCAGGTAATAGAAGCGGTATAAGGTCTTTTTTCCCAAAAATGAGCAAATGGGTCTCCTTTGTCTAATTCTATACCTTGATAACCAACAATATGGTATTTATAAGCTTCACCCTGTAGAACTCCGGGAATAAAACCCTCCCAAATTCCCGATCGGTCTAATCGAACTTTTAAAGGATGTGCAGCTTTATTCCACTTATTAAAATAGCCAATAACACTTACTGCACTGGCATTAGGTGCCCAAACGGCGAAGTAGGTGCCATGCTTGCCCAAAACTTCCAACTGCTTATTTCCGAATAAATGATATAAACGATAATGTGTTCCTTGCTGAAAATTGTTGATATCTTCTTCAGTAAAAAGCGAATAATTCCACACACTTTGTTGAGTATCAACAAAATGCACCGTTTCGTAAGCAGGCATATCTCCTGCCTTTAATGCAGCTATTCCAACCAACCTTTTTGAATTAAAATTGTTGTCACTATTTTTTTTTGTAGAATTAAACATATTACTTATTTTGTCGAATATTAAAAATAACTAACCTTTACTAATTGTTTTTACAAGCTACAATTTATGCTTTTAAAATGAAATGACCTTTGAATTTAGAACTGCATTTATGAGAAAAATTTTACCAATATTCCTACTCTTTTTCTTTCCGGCTTCTACTTTTGCACAAGATGTTTTATTGAAAGGTACAGTTATTGACACAACAGCCCGAGTAAAATTATCCAATGCAGTAGTGGCTGTATTACGTTCCAAAGATTCTGTTTTATTGAATTTTACACGCACTAATAATGATGGCAGTTTTTCTATTACTATCCCTCAAAATAGGAAGACAATTATTATGGTATCCTATCCTAATTATGCAGATTTTCTTGACACAATACCTTTACAATTACAGTATAATAACACCTTAATTAACATTGGGAATATTTATTTAGAAACCAAAGCACATATATTACAAGAAGTAATTGTACAGCAACGCGTAGCTGCCATTAAAGTAAAAGGAGACACAACTGAATTTAAGGCAGATAGTTTTCATGCCGGCCCCAATGCTTCGGTGCAAGATTTATTAAAAAAATTGCCCGGTATACAAGTTAATGCACGTGGAGAAATTACTGCGCAAGGAGAAAAAGTGAGAAAGGTTTTGGTAGATGGAGAAGAATTTTTTAGTGATGATCCTGCCGTTGTAACACAGAATTTGCGTGCAGATTATGTTGATAAAGTGCAAGTATATGACAAAAAAAGTGATCAGGCAGTTTTCTCAGGAATTGATGATGGTGAAAAAACCAAAACCATTAATTTAACTTTAAAAGAAGATAAAAAGAAAGGCTACTTTGGGAAATTAGAGGCAGGCAGCGATGCCAATCAGTACCACTATGAAAAAGCAATGGTAAATTCATTTCAGAAGAAAAGGAAATTTGCCGCTTATGTTACCAACGACAATACCAAATATGAATCACTGAACTGGACTGAAAAAACCAATTACGGGAATGACTTAAACCGAACCACTGATGTACAAGATGATGGTAGCATTTGGATTTCACAAACTTCAGACGATTTTAGCAACGGTAGTGGCTTGCCTATATCTACTACAGGTGGACTAACTTATAGCAATAAATGGAATGCTGATAAACAAAATATTAATGGTACATATCAATTCAATCATTTAAATATTGTTGGTCAAACCAGCTCCATTACTCAATATATTTTACCTGACACCACCTTTATTAATAAGGTACAGCAAAATGCCACAAACATGCGCCAACGACATAGGGTAAATGGGACCTATGAATGGCAGATTGATTCTTCCAGCTCATTAAAAGTTACCATTACAGGCTCACAAATAAAGAGGGATGATAATAATCTTTACACTGGTCAATCCATTAGCCAAGAAAATCAAATTATTAATGAAACGGATAGAACAACTACTTCCAATGGAACAGAAAACAATTTGTTAACCAATATTTTTTGGCGTAAAAAATTTAAAAAATCAGGAAGAACCATTTCGTTTAATAGCAATATCAATTTTTCAGGACGTAATAGTACGGGGTACTTAATTGCTCAAAATAGTTTTTTTGATAAATTAGGTTTTTTAACAGCTGCTCAAAATATTAATCAGTATAAAACCAATAACGAAAATGTTGCTGGTATTGATGGAAAAGTGGTTTATACCGAACCATTGTGGAAAAAAACTTTTTTAGAACTAAATTATCGGTTCGGCTTTTCGGGTAATGACGCACAACGAAATACGTTTGCTAAAGACAGTAGTAATGGTAAGTATGATATTGGGGTTGATTCACTTACCAATCATTTTAAATACAACATCAACAGCCAATCAGGTGGTGCTACTTTTCGATACAATGGCAAAAAAGTTAATTTCTCATTTGGAAGTAGCATTGGTATTACCTCATTTCAATTACATGATCAAATACAACAAACCAATCGGTCAGTACAGTTCACTAATTTATTACCAACCGCAGCTATTAATTTTACACCAAAAGCACAACGAAAAATTAGTTTAACTTATACAGGTTCAACTCAAAATCCTACCCTATCTGAAATACAGCCACTAATAGATAATACCGACCCATTAAACATAAACATTGGCAACCCCTATTTAAAACAGGCATATAATCATCGCTTTCAGTTATCTGTTTCAGATTTCAAAGTACTTAAAAGCAGAAATCTTTATATCAGTGGTAATTTTAATCTTACTAATAATGCTATAAGTTCATCTAGCAATGTTGATAGTTTAGGAAGACGTGTAAATCAAGCCATTAATGTTAATGGAAATTATAATGGCAATATTTTTATGTTTTACAGTTTTGAAGTAGTACCCACTTGGATTGCAGGTTTCAGTAGTACCCCAGGATTTTACCGTTACATTAATTATATAAATGGAGAAAGAAATGTCACTAACAATCGAAATATAAACTTTGGTATTTATTTTGGCCGTTGGAGTGACAAAAAAGTGAATTTTTATGTGAATGCAGATATCACCAGAAATTATTCCAATTCTTCCATTAACCCTAACAATACTACAAAATACTGGAGCTTTACACCTTACATAAACTTTACGGCTAAATTACCTGCCAAATTATATTTTGAAGCCAACAGCAACATAAGTATTTATGAAAAAACAAGCGTTTTTACTGGCAATGCAGATATATATTTAGTTAATGCTTCATTGAAAAAAACATTCACAAAAAGTGATAAATGGGAACTGAAATTCTCAGTGAACGACTTATTGAACCAAAATAGAGGTATTAACAGAAATATTAGCAGTAATTTCATTTCACAAACCATACAACAAACTATTCAGCGCTATTTCCTTTTAAGCATAACTTATAATTTCAGTAAAAACGGGAAACCGTCAGAATAAAACTCAACTGTAAACTGATACATAAAACAAACTAATGTACCATATGAAAGGTGTACTTCTTTTTTTATTCTCGTGTCTGCTATTTTTTTTCGCGAAAACACAAAATACATTCATTTATTCAGGAAAAGTTTATTTTGAAAAAAGGGTAAACCAATACCAGTTATTAGATATAGATAATGATGACAGCTGGTCAGAGTTAATGAAAAAAACAATGCCCAAAATTACTGTTGATGAATTTGTACTGTCATTTAACAAAGGATTTAGTTTGTATGAAATGCCAAAAGAAAATGAAAACAATAAATATATTTTTGGCATGAAGCCTTCCACACAAAATATTATCTGGAAAAATTTAGAACACAATAAAATTGAAGAGCAGAAAGAAGTATTTGAACAACAATATTTGTTAAAAGATTCACTTAGAAAATTAGAATGGCGCATTACCGGAGAAACCCGCGAAATTGCAGGATTTGATTGTAAAAAAGCGGTAACTAAAATTTGTGATTCAGTTTATGTGGTAGCTTTTTATACTGATCAAATTCCGGTAAGTAGCGGACCAGAGAGTTTTAGTGGTTTACCGGGACTGATTTTAGGTTTAGCCGTACCTAGATTATATACTACTTGGTTTGCCACTAAACTTGAATTATTACCACCCAATACTAATATTTCAATGCCCAAACTTAAAGGTAAAGTAACCAATTGGGAAGCTTTACAAAAAGATTTATTGAATGGCATGAAAGATTGGGGAAAGCCCGGACCAAAATATGTTTGGAATGCATTGCTATAAAATTGCCCGCACCAACTATTTGATGCGGGCAAAATTTTCAAACTATTGCTTTACTTTATTTCTTTAATTCAACAATCATTAAAGTTTTGGCAGGTACTGAAAAATCTTGGCCTACTTCAGTATCATTCATAACGTTTAACCCTTTATGAAAACCTGCAGTTCGTTCAGCAAAATTACTCCAACTAATTTGGTGCTCTTTTTCATTCGTATTCATAACACACATAATAGTTTGGCTATCGGTGTACCTGAAATAAACATAAACACCATCTTTAGGCACATACTGCATCAATTTCCCGTGTGTTAAAGCAGGGGAATTCTTTCGGAAATTAGCCAACTTTTTAGTGTAAGCCTGAACGGCCAATTCATCTTTACTAAGTCCTTCACCTGTAAATGCATTCTTTTTATCGCCTGCCCAACCACCGGGGAAATCTAACCTGACCCATCCGTCTGGATTAGAAAAACCTTTCATCAGTACTTCAGTGCCGTAATACATTTGAGGTATTCCCCTACTGGTTAACAACCATGCTATACCCATCTTTTGCTTATCTACATCTTCTTTTACTTCTGAAAAAAATCTTGATAAATCATGGTTATCTAAGAAAATAACATTACGCATCGGATTAGTGTACAGAAAATCTTTTGCCAGTGTGCTATACAATCTATTTACACCTTCAGTCCAACCAAATGGTTGGTTTACTGCAGGTAAAATGCCATCAAACAATAATTGAAAGTCAGTTGCACCTTGTAAATTACTTTTAAAAGGAATATTAATTTTATTGTCAACAAAATAAGCCTGGCTGGAAACGCCATGCACCCAAGTTTCCCCGAACATCGTAATTTTAGGATATTCCTTTTCTAGTGCAGTATTACAACGATTCATAAAATCTAAATCATTATAAATGTAGGTATCGATGCGCCATCCATCAATTCCAAATTTTTCTACACTCCAAATTGCATGTTGAATTAAAAAGTTAGCAACATAAGGATTGTTTTGGTTTAAATCGGGCATTTTTTGTGTAAACCATCCATCACTTGTAATTTTTTTATCAATGGCGGAAGCATATGGATCGTACAAAGGTTGGTCTTTATAAGAAGTTTGTGTAAATGTAGGCCAGCGATGAAACCAATCGTGTGTTGGAGGATCAAGGAAGAAAATATTTTTACTGCCTACATGATTATAAACAGCATCTTGAATTAGCTTCATTCCACGTTTGTGCAATTCATTACTTAGTTCCAAATACATGGATTCTCCACCTAAGCGAGGTTCAATTTTATAATGATTAGTAAAGGAATAGCCATGTTCCGTTCTGTTAGGTTCATCATTTTCAATTACAGGAGTTAGCCATAAAGTGGTTATCCCTAATTTTTGTAAATAATCAAGGTGGTTAATAATACCTTTAAAATCTCCCCCATGTCGCAAATAAATAGAATCGCGGTTAAGCGATTGATCAAGCATTCCAGGTACACGGTCATTTGATGGGTCACCATTACTAAAGCGATCGGGCATAATTAAATAAATAAAATCGCCAGAATTTACTCCTTGTGCAAATTGGGTACCGTTACCTTGTCTTCTTTCGTATAAAGGCCACTGGATTGTTTGTTTGGAATTTCCCGCCCAAAAAACAATAGGAACCACACCCGGTTTAGCAGAAGCTGTAATATCAATATCAACAGCTACATAGGTTTTATTATCTAGAGCATGAACTTTCAAAAGTTTTACACCCGGATAATCAATTTGAATTTGGTTACGATTGATTGAGTCCGGAACTCCGCTTTTTATTAGTAGTTGAATTTGATGATGCTGCATACCTACCCACCAGTTAATTGGATAAACTGCTGGTTTTTGTGCAAATAAAATAACAGGTGCAATAAGCATACAACAAAATGCAATCAAACATTTCTGCACTTGTACATAATTTTTTTTCATACTTTAATCTTTAGAAGATTTTATAACCAGTTTTGCAAAAATTCCGGCCAAGAACATAGAAGCCCCGGCAAGTCCAATAACATGAATGGGTTTTTCACCTAATGCAGTTAGTGCAACTCCACCTAACAATCCTGCAGCAATTTGGGGAACGGTTATTGTAATATTAAATATTCCCATATAAACGCCGGTTTGCTTAGCAGGTAACGAAGCAGAAAGAATGGCATAAGGCAATGCTAATATTGCAGCCCAAGCAATACCAATTCCTATCATGGGTACAAAAAGCCAATACTTATCATAAATAAACATCATAGAAATAAGGCTAATACCTCCGGCAAAAAGCGAAAACATATAAGTATTTTTCCTACCTAGTTTATTCGCCAAAGGTGTAAGAACTAATGAATACAACGCTGCGAAAATGCTATAAGCAGCAAAAATTACCCCAGTCCAATTACCTGCCTCATTATATTCTTTTGATTCTGGGTTACTGGTGTTCCAAATATGTTGCGCTAAACCTTGCGTTGTATATACCCACATTAAAAAAAGTGCAAACCATGAGAAGAATTGTGTTACAGCTAGTTGTAACATAGTAGCAGGAGTGTTTTTTAGAAGACTTAAAAAACTTTGTTTTTCTTTACCTGTATCTTCATCTAAATTATTATACACCGCATATTCTGCTGGAGGATATTCTTTTGTTCTAATAGAAGTCCAAATAACACTTAATAATAATGCAGCTCCTCCAAAATAAAAAGACCAGATTACTGTAGGTGCCACTCTTTGACCCTCACCGGGTTCATTAGCAACCCCTAAACTGGTGAGTACAAAGGGCAATAGCGAGCCAATTACCGCACCAGCATTAATTAAAAAACTTTGTATAGCATAACCTTGATTACGTTGGCTTTCATCTACCATATCGCTTACCAATGCACGAAATGGTTGCATAGTAACATTAAATGAGGTATCCATTAAAAGCAACATGGTAGCTCCAAAAAACAATGGCGGTAATAACTCTGCAAAATGTTCTGAATTGGGCATGAAAAACATAGCCAACGCAGAAACAATGGCTCCTCCCAATATAAATGGAATTCTTCTACCTAATCGAGTCCAGGTTTTATCGCTTGACAGACCTACAATGGGTTGTACAAAAAAGCCTGCCAATGGTGCAGCTAACCAAAATAAACTTAAATGATGCGGATCGGCACCTATAGCAGATAGTATACGGCTGGTATTAGCATTTTGTAACGAATAACCAATTTGAACTCCAAGGAATCCAAAACTAATATTCCATATTTGCCAAAACCGAAGTTTGGGCTTATGCATTCTTGGTGATGAATGAGCAGGGGGCGGGATGTTGGCCATGGCAATCGTTGAGTTTAATATGTACGTTTTACACAAATATAATTAAAGCAAAAAAACATCTGCACACTTTGGCAGATGTTACAACAATTTTGAGGTTAAATCACAAATCCATCAGGTAAAATAGCCCCTTTTTTTACAACTACAATTCCATCTTTAATAGTGTACAAAGGTTGATCTGTATTGTCTAAATGGGCTCCTCCATTAATTCTAACATCATTACCTATTCTACAATTTTTATCAATAATGGCATTCTTTATGTAACATCTTTCTCCAATGCCAATTTTAGGTATTCCTTTGCTCACATTTTCAGCCATCACTTCTAATGTTTCATAAAAATCATTACCCATAATGTAAGCATTAACAATGGTTGAACCATGGCCTATGCGGGCTCTAACCCCAACTACACAACGTTCTAAACGACTGGCTAGAATAATAGAACCATCTGCTATAATGGTTTTTTCTAAAGTAGTTCCGCTAATTTTTGCCGGTGGTAGCATTCTTGCCCGGGTATAAATAATTCTACTATTATCGAATAAATTAAACTGTGGAATTTCCTCGGTAAGAGCCAAATTTGCATCAAAAAAAGAATATATATTTCCAATATCTGTCCAATAACCTTCGTATTGATAACTAAACACATTGTATTTACCAATTGATTGAGGCATAATTTCTTTACCAAAGTCAGTAGCATCAGGATAAACCTCTTTCAATAATTTATATAAAACCTGTTTATTAAAAATATAAATACCCATTGAAGCTAAAAATACCCTACCCTGTTGTTGCATTTCTGCACCGGTATCACTAATCCAATCGTTTAAAACATCAGATTTTGGTTTTTCTATAAATGAAGTAATATTATGATTTTCATCTGTTTTTAAAATCCCGAATTCGGATGCTTCCCGAGCAGGAACAGGAATTGTAGCAATGGTAATATCTGCATTATTGGCTTTATGCATTGCTACCATATGTTCAAAATCCATTTGATACAATTGGTCGCCACTAAGAATTAAAATGTATTCAAAATCTAAATTTTCAATATGCCGCAACGATTGTCTTACAGCATCTGCTGTACCTTGAAACCAACCCGGATTATCAGGTGTTTGTTCTGCAGCTAAAATATCAACAAACCCAGTACTAAAAGCACTAAAATGATAGGTGTTTTTAATGTGTTTATTTAATGATGCTGAATTAAACTGCGTTAAAACAAACATTCTATTAATGTTAGAATTTATACAGTTACTAATTGGAATATCAACTAAACGATATTTACCAGCTATAGGAACTGCCGGTTTAGAACGTGAAGCTGTTAAGGGATATAACCTTGTACCGGCACCACCACCTAGTATAACCGCAACAACTGATTGACTAATAGTTAACATAACTGATATATTTGAGGTGAATTTATATAAAAATATTTTTACTATAAAACCGATTGATAAACTGCTGTGTATTCATCTACCGTTTTATCCCAACCATGATTAATCTGCATCATGTGTTTACGCATGGCCAACAAATGATTATCATCTTTAAACACCTCAACTGCCCTGCTAACAGAATAATAAATATCATGAATGCTGGCATGATTAAACCGAATGCCGAAACCATTTGGGTCGCCCATGTCAGTAACAGTATCTTGCAAACCACCTGTGCTTCGTACCATTGGCACTGTTCCGTAACGCATGGCATACATTTGATTCAACCCACAGGGTTCTACTCTACTAGGCATTAACAAAAAGTCACCACCGGCATACATTTCGTGTGAAAGTGCTTCATTGTAACCAATTACTGCTTTATAATAACCCGGATATAAATTATTCATAGTGCTTAACTGCCATTCCACAGCAGTATCGCCTGACCCAACTATTAAAAATGCAACTGCATCTTTCATTCCATGCAGAATAACCTTAATTGTTTCAGGTAAAATATCAGCCGCTTTTTCACCAACTAAACGACCAATAAATACAATTAAAGGCACCTCTTCATTCAATCCGAATTGTTTACATAATGATTGCTTGTTCAATGCTTTACCCTCAGTAACATCATCAATACCAAAGTGCTTCTTCAAATAAATGTCGGTTTCCGGATTCCACACATCGTTATCAATACCATTCAATATTCCAATGCATTTCCCTTTTTCATACTCAAATAAAGCTTCTAAACCGTTGCTATTGTATTTTAATTCATTTAAATAACTCCAACTAACAGTTGTTACTTTCCAAGCACATTTTATAGCACTTGCTAAAGGATTGATGGTATTATTCCAATCTAATTCACCCGTTTTCCAATTGTCATAAGCGGGCAGCCAATAACTTTTATCCCAGCCAATCCATCCCTGATATTGAGCATTATGGATAGTTATAATAGTAGGAACAGATTGTAATTTTCTGTAATCAAAACAATTTTTAATCATAAAAGGAATGAGACCGGAGTGATGATCGTGACAGTGAATAATGTCTGGCCTATGCTCCCAGGCACTTAACCAATTTAATACAGCAATTTGAAAAGCTAGATAACGATAACTATCATCATCATATCCATAAATTTTATCGCGGTCTAACAATCCATTGATATCAACTAAATATAAATCAAATCCCAATTTCTGGGAAGCTTCTTTTATTATGGTAAAGTTGTAATATTGGCCTCCAATATGCAAATAACCTTTAAAGTCAACATCCCATTTGTTTTCGTATAAAAACTTTGTCCTATGCATTGGCATTACTACTTTGGCAATATGGCCGGCTTTATTTTGGTATTTTGGTAATGCCCCTACTACATCGCCTAACCCGCCGGCTTTGGCCATTGGGTAACATTCAGCACTTACATGTAATATTTCCATAGCTATTTCAAATTATTGAATTGAAGTTAAGAATGAAACTAATACTAACGATTATTTTCAATTAATTTTTTAAGGATTACAAAATGTGTCTTACTTTACAGGCATTATTGCAACCATATTTAAAAAAATATTAAATTTATTATGAGCCAACCGAACGAAGCAATCAAACTAACTAAAGATGCAAAAATTAAAACAAACGGTAGTGCCCTTGCATCGCTTGCGCTAGTATTTTTTTTCTGGGGATTTATTGCTGCATCAAACAGTATTTTCATTCCGTTTTGTAAAAGCCATTTTCATTTGTCGCAATTCGAATCACAATTAATTGGTTCGTCTTTTTATGGTGCTTATTTTATCGGGTCATTATTATTGTACCTCATTTCTAGCATGGTGGGATACGATATATTGAATAAAATAGGCTACAAGAAAGGAATTATATTAGGACTCCTAATTTCTGTAGTTGGCGCATTGGGTATTATTCCATCGGCTAATGCTAATTCATTTCCCGCAATTTTAGTTTCATTTTTTATTGTTGCATTGGGCTTTTCACTTCAACAAACAGCAGCTCAACCTTTCGCTATTGCACTTGGCGATCCAGCCACAGGCTCACATCGCTTAAATTTAACAGGAGGTGTTAATTCATTCGGTACTACTTTGGGGCCTATTATTGTAAGCTTCTTCTTATTTGGTTCAGTAAATGCTGCCAATGATAAAGTTACTGTAACAAATATTAATAATCTTTACTTAATAGTTGCCGGTGTATTTTTAGCGGTAGCAATATTTTTTGCATTATCGAAAAAATTACCCGATGGTAAAAATGATGCCAAATTCGAAACTTCATCAAAAGCCTCTAAATCGCTTATAATCCTTACGGCATTAATTATTGCTATTATTATTGTTGGACAACTCACCAACATCCAAAAAGTACCTCTATTGATTGCTACTTTAATTGTGGTATTTTTTACTTTATTTTATTCAAATAACAGAGCTATACAAAATAATGATGGATGGGGTGCCATGAAATACCCACAATTGGTGTACGGCATGATTGGCATTTTTGTGTATGTTGGAACAGAAGTAACCATCGACAATAATTTTGGCGCCTTACTTAAAACCCCTGGCTATCTTACACAAATGGGTTTAGATGAAGATAAAATATCAAAATTTGTTTCATTGTATTGGGGTAGTTTAATGATAGGTCGATGGACCGGAGCGATAGGTGTATTCAACCTTTCAAATATGGGCAAAAAAATTGCAACAATTGTTGTTCCATTTATTGCTTTTGGTGTAGTGTTGTTTGTGAATCATTTGTATGGAAATGATATTATGGAATTATTGCCCTACACAATCTGCATTATAATTGCAATAGCAGCCTTTTTTTATGGACAGGAAAAACCCGCCAAAACCTTATTAACCTTAGCTGTATTAGGTACAATCTCTATGTTAATTGCTGTTTCTGTAACCGGTATCATATCAGTATATGCAATTATATTTGGTGGCTTATGTTGTTCTATTATGTGGCCTTGTATTTTTTCATTAGGTGTAGCCGGCTTGGGTAAATACACAAGTCAGGGATCCGCTTTTTTAATTATGATGATTTTGGGAGGTGCAGTTATTCCGCCATTTCAAGGTGCATTAGGTGATGCTTTTGGTATGCATCCATCATATATTGTAGCTGCATGCTGTTTTGCTGTGTTAGCCTTCTTAGCCATAAAGTTAAAATCTGTATTAAAAGCCCAAGGATTAGACTTTGATTCGCAAGTAGCTTCAGGACATTAATTAGTAATTTTTTTAAATGAATATTTAATTATGGCAACCACAACTTCAACACTCGATTCATTAGCTGTTGGTATTGATATTGGAGGAACCGGTACTAAGTTTGGCATTGTTGACCGATTGGGAAATGTTTTATTTTCATCGGAAATAGGCACTAAAAAACATACCAACATTGAAACATTTATTGATGAATTAAAAGAACATTTATTTCCATTAATAGATAAAATAGGTGGTATTGGACGTATTAAAGGCATTGGCGTTGGTGCCCCCAATGGCAATTACTATACAGGCACTGTTGAATATGCCCCAAATTTGCCTTGGAAAGGCATTTTACCTTTATCCAAATTAATACAGGATGAATTTAAGTTACCTGTCGTTTTAACCAACGATGCCAATGCTGCTGCGTTAGGCGAAATGATGTATGGTGCTGCACAAGGAATGAAAGACTTTATTATGATTACATTGGGTACCGGCGTTGGAAGTGGTATTGTTGCTAATGGTAAACTAATTTATGGACACGATGGATTTGCCGGTGAATTAGGCCATACAACCATTATTCCCGAAGGAAGACTTCACCCAGGTACAGGAAAAAAAGGTTCATTAGAAAGTTATGCATCCGCAACTGGTGTAACTACTACCGCAATTGAATTATTGCAAAAAAGTGAACGACCCAGCTTATTAAGAGAAGTTCCTAAAGACAAAATAGATTCCAAAAAAGTTTACGAAGCCGCCATTGAAGGTGATGCTTTGGCTCAAGAAATATTTGAGTTTACAGGAAAAATTTTAGGAATGGCCTTAGCCAATTTCATTATGTTTTCGAGTCCTGAAGCGATTATATTATTTGGAGGATTAACCAAAGCAGGGGATTTAATTTTAAGCCCTACCAAAAAATACATGGAAGAAAACCTTATTCAAGTTTTTCAAAATAAAGTAAAAATTTTAGTCAGCCATTTAAATGAATCGGATGCGGCTATTTTAGGCGCTTCAGCATTGGTATGGGATATGTAAAACTTCCCGACAAATCAATAAAATGGGCTATCGACAATAAATATTTTATTACGATAGCCCATTTGCGTAAAATGCTATTGGTGTACTTTTGAAAAAACATATAAAGTTTCCAAAGCAATTTGCTTGCATCTATCTGCATATGCTTTGTCTTGTTCAGGAGTACCATCATACAATTTTGGATCCTCATAAGTAGTAGCTATTCTTGCAGATGCACCGGGGATAAAAGGACAATTGGCTTCTGCCTCACCACAAGTCATAATAGCTAAAAAGTTATTTGTTGGATTAACTTCATGATTATAAATCTTTGAAAAACAGGATGTACATTCATTTTCACCAAAACAAACTGAATATACCTGATTTTGAGAAGCGCCATTAGATTGTATTTGAAAACCCACATTTTCTAAAGCTCTTATAGCATTTACATTGAATGCTGTTGCTTCAGTACCGCCGGAAAAAGCATGTACCTGCTGAATTCCATAATAATTTGCGGCTGTTAGAGCCCAAACTTGACCAAAATGGCTTCGCCTGGAATTATGGGTACAAATGTATACCAACTGTATGGGCAACTGACTTTTTTGGCAATCAATAATGTAATGGGCAATAGTATCTAGAATTGATTTACGGTTACTACTAATGCAATCAAATTCTTTTACTAAATCATCGCAATAACTTTTAATAGATGGAAACATATAATTAATTGTTGATTAATATTAACAACATCCCGGTGCACAACAAGCAGCTTCTTGTTTGGGTTTTTGAGCAAATACGGTGATACTATAAATACCGGAATTACCATTTTTAAAATCCGCTACTTGTTGGGGCGTTAAATAATTCAATAAAATATCATCGGGAATATAAATGGGCTTCTCTTTTTGTATTAAAATATTTTCAAATCCGTTAGCGTTAATTAATTCTAAATATACTTGCTTTTGAATGGCGCCTGCCACGCATCCGGCGTACATTTCGGCATCTTTCCGTAAGGCTTCAGGAAGTATTCCTATTAACACAACATCAGAAATACTAAAATGGCCACCTGGTTTTAAAACTCTGTAAATTTCTTTAAATACAGCATCTTTATTGGGAACTAAATTCAATACACAATTACTAACTACAACATCAGACGTATTTGATGTTACAGGCATTTTTTCAATATCCCCTAATCTAAATTCTACATTATTCAATCCTAATTTTTCGGCATTAGCTCTTGCTTTTTCAATCATAGCAGGCGTAAAATCAATACCAATTACCTTCCCTGTTGCTCCGGTTTCTGCCCTTGCAACAAAACAGTCATTACCTGCACCACTGCCTAAATCAATTACAGTATTTCCTGGCTTAATTTGAGCAAATTGAGTTGGCAAACCACATCCTAAACCCAAGTCAGCATCTGCATTATACCCCTCTAGTGCGGAATAATCATCACTCATTATATTATACACTTCAGTAGAACACCCTCCCGCTCCACAGCATGATGATGCATTTGTAACCTTGTCCTGTAAAGCAATTTCACCATATTTTTGCTTTACCAATTCTTTCAATTCTTGTTCTGATTTCATATATATATAATTTTTAAATTTAAGAACATTTTTTTTCAGCACATTCAGGTGCGTCAAAAAACTTATCGAATAATTGTTTGTACTTGTTCCAATTCTTTTCATCAATACAATAACAAACGTTTACCCCTTCAATACTACCTTTAATAATTCCTGCATTTTTTAGCTCTTTTAAATGTTGAGAAGTGGTAGATTGAGCTAATCCAGTTTGCTCAACTAAATAACCGCATACACACGACTCACTTTTTAGTAAAGCCTGCAGAATCGCAATTCTTGCAGGATGGCTTAATGCTTTTGCAATAGCCGCAAGTTGATTTTGCTCTTTCGTAAATAATTCTTTTTTTGCAATACCCATAACCCTCATTTAATCGCAATATTACGATTATTTAATTAAATTTTACCTTTCTTTCTAAAATTATAATTTAATTAGAAATGATAAAAAAATTAAGATCTATTTTTTTATCTAATTTCAGCAATGTACCTTTGCAATTCGAATAAAAAAAGGTGATGGTGTCCACCGTATAAACTGCCCAAGAAAGGGATGATGGCGCCTACAAATTAAATTAAAGGCATTAATTCGATAGCTAGATAATTTGTAGGAATGAAACGTATAAAAAATTCTTTTGAACACGTATTTATTGTATCGCATTTAATTAAATGGACACTTTTTGTTATTCCTGTTTCAATTTCTGTAGGCACATTAGTTGCATGGTTTTTATGGTTACTAGATAGAGCCATTCATTTCCGCTTTTCACATCCTTGGCTATTATGGCTTTTGCCCATTGCCGGAATTGGAATACATTTCTTATATAAATATTCGGGAAAAAATGCTGAAGCAGGGAATAATTTAATTATGGATGAAATTCATGAGCCAGGTGGTGGTGTTCCTGCACGCATGGCACCATTAGTAATTATTGCAACCATTATTACACATTTGTTTGGAGGTTCAGCCGGACGGGAAGGGACTGCTGTTCAGGTAGGTGGAAGTTTAGCCAATTTTTTTGCACGCCAGTTTAAACTTACACGTGAAGATTTAAGGATGTTATTAACAACAGGAGTAGCGGCTGGTTTTGGTGCTGTATTTGGTACGCCCATTACAGGTGCAATTTTTGCTTTAGAGGTATTAGCCTTAGGAAGAATTAAGCATGATGCGCTCCTACCCTGCTTCATAGCCAGTTTTTTGGCCGATATAACTTGTGGCGCTTGGGGCATACACCATACTCAATATCATATTTTATTTGAATCGGTTGAAAAAACATATTTTAATTATGTACACTTCGACTTAATTCTGTTATTCAAGGTAATTATAGCAGGTATTTTATTTGGTTTAGCAGGCTTTGCTTTTGCAGAATCAGCCCACACCATTAAGAATTATAGCAATAAATGGATTAAGCAAAAATGGTTGATACCTATTCTAGGCGGCTTAATTATTATTGCATTGACTTATGTAATAGGAACACAAGATTATTTGAGCTTAGGTGTTACCAATCCCAATAAAAATGGTATTAGTATTATTAGTAGCTTTCATGCAGGTGGGGCTACTTATTTTAGTTGGTTTTGGAAATTATTATTTACAGCAATTACTTTAGGAATGGGATTTAAAGGCGGTGAAGTAACACCTTTATTTTTTATTGGTGCAGCATTAGGAAATACTTTAGGAGTAATTATGGGAGCACCTGTTGATTTAATGGCAGGCTTAGGTTTTATTGCTGTTTTTGCCGGTGCAACCAATACACCAATAGCTTGTACTTTTATGGGTGCAGAATTGTTTGGGGGTGCAAATATTATTTATTATGCCATTGCAAGTTTCACTGCATATTACTTTAGTGGGCACTCAGGTATTTATCATGCACAGCGTGTGGCTGTTTCAAAAGTCAATCATTTACAGCATCATACCGATCGTACATTACATGATGTTAGAAATAAACGTATTAAAAAAAGAAAACAATGGTTAAAAAAATCAAGAGCCACTCTCTTGGAAAGTTAGAGATTTACATTGCACCGGCACACAAAGTAAGGCATGGCGACAGAACTTTGTTTAGGAAGTTATTCCCAAAATCAACTTACATGCACATTGTTGCAGAAGCAAGAAAAGACGGTATAATTAACGCTTCAGCGCATAGCACACATACCAGCTTTACCAACGATGGCAACGTAGTAACATTTAGCCCGGAAGGAGATAATTCAAAATTGGCGATGTGTGTAGAATTAATTGATAAAAAAGAAAAGCTTGAAAATTTTTTCTTGAAGCATAAAGATTTATTACAATCAAAAATTGTAATTTACAAAGAAGTTGAATTTTGGGATCTTGATTAATCCATTTCAATTTCATTAACATGAAAAACTTGCTGATTATAGCACTTGGTGGAGCAGTAGGTAGTATATTAAGGTATTTGGGGCAGGTATTTATAAGTAAATTGGCCACATTTACTTACCCTATGGGTACATTTCTTGTGAACCTAGTTGGATGTTTTATTATAGGTTTGTTATATGGACTGTCCAATAAATACAGTTGGTTAACAATTGAATGGCGCCTATTACTTATCACCGGTTTTTGTGGTGGCTTTACCACATTTTCAAGTTTTTCATACGAAAGTTTAAGCCTTATAAAAGAGGGTAATGTTTTATATTTCCTTCTTTACACTTTATTAAGCTTATCATTAGGATTACTTGCAACTTTTGGTGGAACTAGTTTAATTCGATAATTTTAAAGTGTTGAATTTTTTAAATATGCAATATAAAAGAATTTTGATTGCAGTTGACGATAGTGCCTATGCCATGAAAGCTGCACGAGCCGGATTTGGAATTGCACTACCGCTAAAAGCTGCAGTAGGTATTGTATATGTAATTAATAAAAATAAGGAAGTAGTTAGTGCCGATTTGGGTATTACCTTAGAAGAAAGCAAAACACTACTTTTGAAAGAAGCTGACAAAACAATTCAACAATATATTGACCTTTACAACAACAATCTTGAAGTATTTAGATTCACTCCTGAAGGTATACCTGAAAAAGAAATTTTAAACATAGCCACTGAATGGGAGGCCGATTTAATTGTAATGGGCACGCATTCAAGAAGTGGATTAGATAGAATATTAACCGGTTCAATAGCAGAATATGTTATTCGCCATGCACATACTCCGGTTTTAGTTACCCCACCCAGAATGACATAGTTTTTTAAACAATGTCAACTTTTATTTTTGAGGTGATGGCGTTTCACCTAAACTGCCAAATCATAATTGGATAATGACGCCTACCTAATAAATTAGGCTTTCATTATTTTGAATGTAAGCTTATGTATTTATTGTTTAAATTTTATATTGAACTGTTGCATAATCCTACTAAATGAAATTAAAAAAGGCCACCATATTCGTAATTTTATTAGGATGTACTAGTTTGTTTTCTGACATGACATATGAAGCTGCCCGAAGCATTAATGGGCCTTTTTTAGAGACCTTGGGCACATCAGCCACTACTGTAGGTTGGGTAGCAGGTTTAGGTGAACTGTTAGGATATGGATTAAGAATTATTTCAGGTTATTGGAGTGATAAAACAAAAAATTATTGGTTTATCACCATTATTGGATACATCATTAATCTTATTTCAGTACCGCTATTAGCATTAGCCGGGTTTTGGCAATTAGCCATAGCATTAATGATTCTAGAAAGAATTGGAAAAGCCATTCGCACCCCTGCAAGGGATGCTATGTTATCATTTGGGGCAAATCAAATGGGGCAAGGTTGGGGCTTTGGACTTCATGAAGCTTTAGATCAAACCGGGGCAACTATAGGGCCATTACTGGTTAGTGCTGCTTTATTACTGAGAAACAATAGTTATCATACTGCTTATTTTATCTTATTTCTGCCTGCCGTTATTGCCTTAAGCCTGCTCATTTTTGCAAAAAGCATTTATCCGCATCCGGAAAATCTGGAAATAAAAACAAAAGCACTGGTTACTAAAGGTTACCCTCATTTATTTTGGTTATATATTATTGCTATTGCGTTTATGGCAATGGGCTATGCAGATTTTCCATTAATAGCCTATCATTTTAAAAGTACACATTTAATGCAAGATGATGTAATACCACTTTTATACTCATTAGCTATGGCTTGCGATGGAATTGCGGCTTTATTATTGGGTAAATTTTTTGATAAAATTGGTATCAAAATTTTAATTGTTGCATTAATAATTGCACTTTGCTTTGCACCAATGGTATTTTTAGGAAATATACAATGGGCTATTGCCGGAATGGTAGTTTGGGGAATTGGTATGGGTGCACAGGAATCTATTGTAAAAGCTATTGTTGCACATTTCATTCAGCCTGAGAAAAGGGGCACTGCATTTGGGTTATTTAATGCAGTATTTGGGTTATTTTGGTTTGTAGGCAGTGCAATAATGGGCTATTTATATGATGTAAACATTACCGTACTAGTTATTTTTTCTATAGCCGCACAAGCTATTTCAGTTATTGGCCTTTTGAGTATTGCAGAGAAAATACAAAAACAATTTTTAAACATAAACAGGTAATCAATTATGTTTACGATTCCAGAAAATCAGCAACATGTATTTAATGCAGTTGCCTATATGATAGAAAAAAAACTACTCGACATTCAAATACAACTCATTGCGCACAAAAATGCGCTAACATTGGTAGCTATTCAATATGAACCATTTGAAAATGAAGCGCTTCTTTTACAAGTTGAAGAAAAATTAAATGAATTGTATAGTTTACTGGCAGAATTTTGTAAAACCTACCAAGTGCCTATTCAATCCATCAACTTTCAAAAAGAACTGAATGTTAAAGCCAATTTTTTATGGGAAGATATTACTGGTGCCCGAGCTGCATCAATGAAAGGTTATGGTATTAGTGACGAAAATTTAATGAATGATTACCAAAAAAAAATTAATGGATTTACAACCAGTATTAACGATATGATACGAACTTTGAACAACAATTAAACCTAATTATTCAACAAAAAGGCAAGTATGAAAATCTCTAAAATTTACGCAAGGGAAGTTCTCGATTCAAGAGGAAACCCAACCGTTGAAGCAGAAGTAAGCATTGAAGCTCCTGTAAAAGGAAGCAAAAAAATAGTACGTAACATAAAAGGCCGTTCTATTGTCCCTTCCGGAGCTAGTACAGGTGAATTAGAAGCAGTAGAACTACGCGACAATGACCCCAAACGCTATGGAGGAAAGGGGGTTACGTTAGCAGTAAATAATGTAAATAAAATTATTGCTAAACAGTTTACCGGAAAAAAATTTAATTCTCAACAAGAAATTGATCATGCCCTCATTCACTTAGATGGCACTCCCAATAAATCAAAATTAGGTGCTAATGCAATATTAGCAGTTTCTATGGCTTATGCACGAGCTATGGCTGCTGCTTTGGAAATGCCATTGTATCGTTATTTAAATAAATCAGGAAAATTCACTATGCCTGTACCTTGCATGAATGTAATTAATGGAGGAAAACATGCAGATAATAATGTTGATTTTCAGGAATTCATGATTGCTCCCCACAATGCACCTTCTTTTAAAGAAAGTATTAGAATGGGTGAAGAAACTTTTCATGCATTAAAATCAATTCTAAATAAAAAAGGGTATTCAACCGGCGTGGGTGACGAAGGTGGCTTTGCGCCTAATTTAAAATCAAATGAAGAAGCAGTAGAGGTAATTTTAGAAGCAATACACAAAGCCGGATATACACCCGGCAAAGACATTTCATTATGCCTTGACCCTGCCAGCAGTGAAATGTGGGAAGATGATCATTATGTATTATTCAAATCTACCAAAGAAAAAATTTCCTCTGAAGGTTTATTAAAAATATGGGATAACTGGATTCAGCAATATCCTATTATATTATTAGAAGATGGTATGGCCGAAAACGATTGGGAAGGCTGGAAACTATTAACCCATCAATTAAAAAATAAGGTTGAATTAACCGGAGACGATATTTTCTGTACCAACCCTGCCATTTTGCAGAAAGGTATTGATGCAGGCATCGCCAATTCTGTTTTAATTAAATTAAACCAAATTGGTACTGTTACTGAAACAATTGATACCATTGAAATGGCCTACAAAAACAATTACAACTGCTTTATTTCACACCGCAGTGGCGAAACTGAAGATACTACCATTGCTGATTTAACTGTTGCCACGAATGCCGGTCATTTAAAAACCGGTAGCGGTTGTCGCGGCGAAAGGATTGCCAAATTCAATCAATTATTAAGAATTGAAGATGAATTAGGAAAATCAGCCAAATTTGCAGGCCTTAAATCATTCAAAAATCAATAATTAAATCTATATATATGAGCGATAAGATTATTCAGCAAGTACAACATCCTTGGCACATTTCAATTGGTGAAGAGATGCCCAATGTAGTAAGCACCATTATTGAAATTCCCAAAGGAAGCAGAATGAAGTATGAATTAGATAAGCCTTCCGGTTTATTGCGTTTAGACAGGGTGCTATATTCAGCCATGTACTACCCAATGAACTATGGCTTAGTTCCTCAAACCTATTTTGATGATGGCGATCCTCTTGATATTTTGGTAATGTGCTCATTCGACATACAACCTTTGTGTGTATTAGATGCACGCATTGTTGGTATAATGCATATGGAAGATGAAAATGGTATAGATGATAAAATTATATCTGTTGCACACCACGATCCGGCTTATCAACATATTCAAGACATTACCGACATACCTGAACACCATATGGCAGAATTGAAAAACTTTTTTGAAGGATATAAAGCTTTAGAAAAGAAAAAAGTAATTGTGGGTAACATGTATGGTAAGGAAGATGCAAGAAAATGCGTGGAAAGAAGCCACAAAATGTACAAAGAAAAATTTGGAATTAACGAATAACCCATACCAATTGGTGTTATTTACTGAATCAGTTACTCATTCATTAACAATATTGTAACTGATTCATTTTTTTTCTATTTTTTGAAAAATGAAACTATGAAAATTGCTGTATTTAGTGATGTGCATGCCAATTTACCTGCTTTAAAATCAGTGTACGCGCATATTGAAAAACAGCAACCAGATGCAATTTATTGCTTGGGCGATTGGGTGAATCAAAACATTTGGAATAATGAAGTGGTTGATTTTATGCAAGAACACAAAATACCCAGTGTACTGGGCAACCATGACGAAGGTATCGGCAATAACTTATCTAAATATCCATTTTCATATGGTAGTCGCGAAGAAATTGATTGGGGTATGGATGCCATTCAATTTACTTTACAACAATTAACAGAAGACAGAAAGGTCATATTACGTGCATTGCCATTAAATATCAAATTAAAAATTACTACCGGTAATAACGAGCGCATCCTACTATTTGCACATGGCACTCCTAAAACTAATGCCGAAAGAATTTATCGTTTTTACAAACAAACCGAATTGTCGAAAATGCTAGATGATGAAGCTGCAGATGTTTTATTCATTGGTAATACACATGCATCTTTTCATAAACAAATTGAGCGGGTAATTAATGGCGAAAAAACGTATCAACACATCATTAATCCGGGCTCGGTTGGCAGCCCTAAAGATGGCAGCTGGCATGCTTGTTACGCCATGATTGAAATTGATGCCAGCAAAGACATTAAATACGAACCCGATGCTTTACAAGTATATTTTTACCGATTAGATTATGATATTGACACGGTAATTAAAGGCATCAAAAACAGTTCATTACACATTTATTATGCAGTTCGGTTGTTAAAATATTAATTGTTTAAAACATAAAATGTAGGTTATGAAAATTGCAATGATTAGCGATATTCACGCAAACTTACCTGCTTTAAAAACAGTGTTGAGAAATATTGAAAAACACCATCCCGATATTATTTATTGCTTGGGCGATTTAGTGAATTTTGCAGGTTGGGATAATGAAGTGGTAGAGTTAATTAGAAAACGAAATATACCATGCCTTCAAGGTAACCATGATGATGGTATTGGTAACAGTAAAGACTTCTTCCCCTACTCTTTCTCAAACAAAGCACAACAAGATTATGGTATTGAATCCATTAAACTGGTAAATAGAACCATTACGCCTGAAAATAGAACCTATTTACAGAATTTACCTTTTGCCTTTACCATTGAAATTAAAGGTATTTATAACACTATTCGTTTAGTGTTGGTGCATGGGAGTACTACTTCCAATTTAGAATATGTACAGGAAAGTGTGAATGATGCCTATTTATTAGAAATGATGGATAGTATGAATGCCGATATTTTGTGTATGGGTCATACACACAAACCTTGGCACCGTGCCATTTTTTGTGAAGCTGAAAATAAAAAAATATATCGTCATGCCATTAACGTTGGTTCCATAGGAAAACCTAAACAGGGGAATAATAAAACTTGTTATACCCTTGTAACAATCCCAAATCAAACTTCCTTAACTGAACCCAATGCCATTCAGGTTCAATTCGAATTTTTAAATTACCCCGTAAAAACAGTTATTAAAAAAATTGCCGAAATTGGTTTATCAGATGCATATAACAATTTCCTTTTAAACGGTTAAACATGCCATATAACAATGCCAACATATCATTGTTACTGAATACAGCACAAAGGCTGGAACAGGACAACCTGATAGACGACATTATGCAACTACAACAAAAAATGCATAATGAGGAACTGAACATAGTAATAACAGGCATTTTTAAAAGGGGAAAATCAAGTTTAATTAATGCACTGATACAAGAAAACATAATGCCTACAGGTGTTGTACCTGTTACCGCTATTATTACCATTCTAAAATATGCAGCAACCCCTTCATTGGAAATATTTTTTAAGAATAAAGAAAAAGCAACAAAACCCATTAGCAGTTTAAATGAGTTTGTTAGCGAAGAAGAAAATCCGGAAAACATAAAAAATGTTGCGCATGTCATAGTGTATCACCCTGCGCCGATACTAAAAACCATAACCATTATTGATACACCCGGCGTAGGGTCATCCTTTGAACATAATACCGATACAACACTTCAATTTTTAAACAAAATTGATGTTGCCATATTTGTGCTTAGCGCCGATATGCCTATTTCAAAAACGGATATTGAGTTCTTGCAACAACTATATGCACAAATTAAAAACATTGTATTTGTTGAAAATAAAAAAGATTTATTATCTACAACAGACTTACAAAAAATGCTGGATCACAATAAAAAAACAATTTCAGTCCAGCTGCAAATGCCAATAGAAAGCATCACCATTATTCCCATTTCAGCCAATCAGCAACTACAGGGAAACATGGCAGAATCGGGTTTTGAATTATTATTACAATTATTAAACAGCAATATTTCAAAAAATAAATCAAGCATTTTAGAACAAAGCATTGGCAGACAATTAAACCTAATTCAACAAAGCTTGGTTTCCATTATTCAGTTAAGAATTAATCACCTTCAATTACCTGTACAACAATTATCGGAACGCATTCAACAATTTGAAAACACACAGCATGTATTGTTAAATGAAATTGAAGGTTTCCATGCTATTCTGCAACACCACATAAAGAAATTAGACGAAACAGTACATGAACAATGCAATGCTAAAGCCAAATATTTTGACGCGACCATTCAATCTCTTATTCAACATTATAGAAATAATAAAACTTATGCCCTACTGGATGTTAAAGTACAACAGGCACTCATAAACAATTTAAACAAACTCATCAAATCCGGATATGAAGAATTGAAAATGACATTAGAAGAAAGCAGCAAACTGCAATTCAAATCAATTTTAGAGCAATACGTATTCAATTCAAAAAATATTCTACACAACATAGCTATTCACTTTTCAGATTTTTTAAATACCGGTATTGAAAGCATTGTGGAAAAATTCGACTGGCAGGCTTACACTGCTTTTTATATTACCTTAAATGGATTGGATAAAGAGACCGTTATCAATAACAACAACCTAATCTTTCATTTCAGTAAAAAAAGCAAAGAACAACAAATTATTAAAAGCATTCAGGAGCAGTACCACGACATTATAATACAAAACACCGCAGCCATTATTTATGAAGTACAGTATAAAATACAGGAATCGTTTAGAAAATTTAATGCTGACTTTAAATTAAAAGTTCAACAACTGTTGCAGACGCTTGATAAAGAAATGAAAGCAACACAAGCACAAACTAAAAACTTAAACTTTAACGTTCAGGATACAATTGCCCACTTAGAAGCAATGAAATTGCAATTGAGTAATTCTTGAAATTTGAAAAAACATGGATGCACAAACGCTCATAGATTTAGAAATATTGGAATCGGCAGATGGGCATAGCCTTTTCCAACAAATAAACTACACTATTTCACAGGGCGGTGAAGACATTCT
Organism: Hydrotalea sp.; assembly: GCF_049968455.1. Lineage (NCBI taxonomy): Bacteria > Pseudomonadati > Bacteroidota > Chitinophagia > Chitinophagales > Chitinophagaceae > Hydrotalea > Hydrotalea sp. Next base: position 72,543 of record NZ_JBMFQT010000002.1, read on the forward strand.
AAAAAAGAAATTAACGCAACCTTTTCTTACTGCTAACCAAATAAAAACCGAACAACAACGCATACAAAAATGCATGCCCGTTGTAGAAGCATGGCGCTCGTTAATACATGAAAGAGATATTGTTGCTGCAGAATTATATTTACAATCGAACATTCAAATTGTAGAGTTAGAAAACAATTTTTTAGACCAATTAACTGCGAAATTTTTTCGATGGCAACATCCGGACTATTTTCATTATTTAAACAGTAACATACTTTCGTTATTTGATTTGCTAAAGCGATTACAACAACTATTACAACAACATCATTTTTTACTTGAGCAAGATACCAATGCCATAGCGCAATCTATACAAGACTTGAATGATAAAATTTTATTGCCAAACCTTCATGCTTTGGAAAACAAGAAAGCATTTAATACCCTTTATGTTGACAGCCTATTAAGAAAACCATCCTACACTACCATTAAAAATATTTTAGAATGGATTTATGAAACCGATGCCATTATGGCAATGGCTTATGCATGTGTACAACACCATTTACATTTTCCTGAAATAGTGAACGAGCCTGTTTTATCAATAAAAGGACTAAGACACATAATGCTCAAAAATGCAGTTGTAAATGATGTTACATTAACCAAACAACACATTATGTTTGTTACAGGCCCTAACATGGCTGGCAAAACAACGTATTTAAAGGCTAATGCACAAGCAGTTTTGCTAGCTCATATAGGTATGGGCATACCGGCAGAAAGTGCACAAATTGGCGTTTTACAAAACATTTTCACATTCATTGGCATTACAGATAGCATTAGTAAAGGCGAAAGTTATTTTCAAGCTGAAATTAATCGCATAAAATTATTGGCCGAATGCTTACAAGAAAACAAGGCGGTGCTCTGTGTTATTGATGAACCATTTAAAGGAACGAACATTAAAGATGCACTTGATTGCACTTTGCTTTTTACTGAACTGGCTTTAAAATGGCATCAATCATTTTTTATTATTGCCACTCATTTAACCGAAATATATGAGAAGCTTGCCGATAACCAAGGCATTTTGTTTAACTATTTTGAAACACATCAGGATAATGATACACTAAAATTTGATTATGTATGCAAACCCGGAATTTCAGAGCAACGATTGGGGTTGAATATATTTAAACAAACCGGGTTGCCCCATTTAATGCAACCCAAAAATGAATGAATAAATGTTATAAAAACAATTGCCGTTTTTTTTGAAATGCCCTACCTTTAAAAGATGGATTTGCTTACCAATTAAACTTTATTTATGATACAAACTGTTTATGCAGCCGGAGGAATTGTTTGAGGTGAAGATGATGAATTACTAATGATACAACGCTATGGTAAATGGGATTTACCCAAAGGACATTTACAACCCAATGAAACTTATGAACAATGTGCTTTGCGCGAAGTAAAAGAAGAAACAGGTTTAAAAACATTGGAAATAATTAGAAGTGCCGGTGTAACGCATTATGAATATTTCGACAATGTATTGCATCAAGAAGCCATTAAAGAAATTCATTGGTTTGAAATGAAGACAAGCACACATTTAGATGTTATGCCTGAATTAAAAGAACAAATTGAATGGATTCGTTGGATTTCAAAAAATGAAATTGAAAAATACCTGTACAATTCGTATGATAATGTACGGACTATTTTAGAAAAATTCATCAACAAATAATTTAATTGTTAATACACTTAAATGATATTTTTTATAGAATATGTTGAGTTGTCCCTTTTGCGCAAAAACGAAAAATGATTATTACTTAGAATCGGAAAATTTTGCTGTTTTATATAATATTTCACCTATTTTACCGGGCCATTCTTTAGTAATTCCCAAGCTACACAAAGAAAGTTTATTTGAACTAACCAATGAAGAGTTAGCGGAATTTATGTTATTGGGAAAAAACACAGCTCTATTATTATGTAAAGTGTTTCAAACAGATGCATTTAACTGGGCTATTCAAGAACGCGAAGTAGCAGGGCAATCCGTAGCCCATTTACACATGCATGTAGTGCCTCGTAAACTGGGTGATATGGTAAATCCCGGCGACTGGTACCAACGTTTAGAAAAAATTGAATCGGGTGATATAGATACTTATACACGATATCGTTTATCGGATGAAATATTGAACATGCTTACTCAAAAAATGAAACAAAAAGCAGTTGAATTGGGATTTCAATAATGCAGTTAAAGTTAAGTGTACTACTTTGTTGCCATTGTTGATGCAGTACAAGTGTGCGACGCAACTATAGTTGCAAAAAGAACAAAAGCTGACTACAAAAATTATTTTTTATCAGGTAAAGCAAATGCCACATAACTATCACCGGATGTTTTATTTAATTTACCACCACCGCAAGCTATAACAACATATTGCTTACTGTTTACAACATACACGGCAGGCGTAGCAAATCCGCATGCAGGCAAATCAGCTTCCCACAATAAAACACCGGTGCGTTTATTAAAGGCGCGAATTTTAGCATCGCTGGTAGCAGCAATAAAAAGCAAGCCACCCTCCGTTACCACAGGACCACCATAATTTTCTGTACCGGTATGTATGCCCTTTGCTTTCCATTCGGGATAATCGCCCAACGTATCTTTCCATAATATTTTTCCACTATTTAATTGAATAGCAGTTAGTGTACCCCAAGGTGGTGCTACAGCAGGATACCCCTCTTTGGTTAAAAATTTATTATATCCGGTTGAGGTGTAAGGAATACTATCCCATTTGGTTAGCTGTTGTTTAGGCTTTATAAACTTATTTGCTTGCAGCAATTTTAAATTCAACATATAAGAAGCCAAAGCCTTTTTTTCTTCAGCAGTTAATTGTGTAAAAGCAGGCATCATTCTTCTTCCCGAAGTAACTAACTTTTCAAAGGATACCTCATTATACTTTTGATTGGCTTGTTGTAAAGATGGATAATTACTGCTGCCTTGTAAATTTGTTCCGTGACAACTCATACAATGTGTTTTATATAAACGTATCCCTGCCTGTAACATATTTTCAGCAGTAGTTGCAGCATGGTTAACAGGTAGCATGGTTAATACCCAAGGAACTTCATTGGCATTAACGTATAAAATACCTGTTGTAGGATCAACAGCAGGACCACCCCATTCTGCACCACCATCAAATCCGGGAAAAATAATGGTTCCTTGAGTAGAGGGCGGTGAAAAAAGATGATGATGCGCATAACGGGATAGCCTTGTTGCAATATCATTATAGGATGAATCGGGCACTAAATTGTTAAGATTATTAGAAGTTAATTGCTGCCCGGCAAATGTAATTGGCAAAGTAGGTATAGGCTGTGTTGGTGAAAGCACCTCGCCCTTTAATTCAGTATTAACGGGAACCGGTTGCTCTTGAATGGGAAATACAGGTGCACCATTTAACCGATTGAACAAGAAAACAAAGCCCGTTTTAGTGGTTTGAGCCACGGCATCAATTTTTTTACCATTGATATTAAGTGTAAGCAAAGCAGGTGCCGTTGGCAAATCTCTGTCCCACACATCGTGATGTATGGTTTGATAATGCCAAATAACTTTTCCATTATTGGCATTTAATGCTATGAGGCTATTGGCAAACAAATTATTGCCCAAACGTAACCCACCAAAAAAATCGTAAACAGCTGAACCGGTGGGCACATAAACAATACCTCGTTTTTCGTCCATACTAAATCCGGCCCATGCGTTTGCTCCGCCAACGTGTAAATAAGCAGTGGAATCATGCCAGGTATTAAAACCGGGTTCACCGGGATGAGGAATAGTATGAAAAACCCATTGTAATTGGCCGGTATGTACATCGTAAGCACGTACATCACCGGAAGCTGCCGGCATTTCTTCGGCAACTCGTGTACCTATTATAATTAAGTTTTTATAAATAATACCCGGTGTAGTGGACGCTACATATAAATTTTGAGAACGGGGACCTAAATCATTATGTAAATCAATACTACCATTAGTACCAAATGATGTAATAAGTTGGCCATTTGTTGCATTAACACAATACAATTGTGAACTGGCGGAATAAAAAATCCGTTTATCATTATTTCCATCGGAATAGTAAGTTACACCCCTACATACATTCATGGAAAAGTAACCTTTCACTTTACCTAGGGTATCCAATAAAGGATTAAATACCCATTTTTGCCGGCCATTTGCGGCATTCAATGCAAATAATTTTAGTTGCGGCGAAACACCATATAGAATACTATCAACAATAATTGGATTTACTTGTATTTGAGTAGATGCACCTGCATCACCGCAATGATATATCCAGGCAGGTTGCAGTGAGGCAACATTTGAAGTATCAATTTGAGCAAGCGCTACATAATGGTTGTTTTCTTTATTGCCACCATATACCTGCCAGGTAGTATAATTAGATGAATGCGAAGTACACGCAATAAAATGGTAGCAGCAAAACCCAATAACCAGTAAGCGTAAACAAGAAGCGGTTATAGATGAACCCAGCACAAGCATAAAAAGCGTTTAGAGGAGAAATTTTGTTTAGGAATTCACTGTAATTTATCATTTTTTTTGAAGTGCCATATTGTTAATCAATATTAGGAATGGATTTGCAGCTATTTTATTTTTCGCTGCTCATAACTGATTGGGAATTTAGATTTCGATAATATCTACAATTATAGCTTTTGCTACACTTTAAAAAGAAAAAGCAATCTTATTCAAGATTGCTTTTTGAGTAATAATGTCGGGTGGACTGGATTCGAACCAGCGACCCCTTGCACCCCATGCAAGTGCGCTACCGGGCTGCGCCACCACCCGAACCTATAAGGGTTTATTTCCCTAAGGGGCGGCAAATATAAGAACAAAAGAATTTTTCAGGCTATATTGCACAAAATTTTATTAGCAAGTCATGAAAATTCTTTTGAAACAAGTGACAATAGCAGATGTCAATAGTGAATTCAATGGTACCACTCAGGATATTTTAATTGAAAACGGTCAAATAACTACTATTCAGCCTCAATTAAACATTGATGCAGATCAAATTATTCATGTAACAAATGCATATGTATCACAAGGGTGGGTTGATCCTTTTGTACATTTTTGTGACCCGGGTTTTGAGTACAAGGAAACTATTGCATCGGGTGCAAAGGCAGCAGCGTCAGGTGGGTTTACTCGCGTTGCTACATTACCCAATACAAAACCCATTATTCAAAATAAAGCGCAAATAGAATACATTACTAATACATCTAACCAATATGCTACAATTGTACATGCATTGGGTGCCATTAGTAAAAATATTGAAGGAAAAGAGCTGGCAGAAATGTATGAAATGCATCATGCCGGCGCATTGGCATTTACCGATGGATTAATGCCCTTGCAATCATCTGCCTTAATGGTAAAAGCCCTTCAATACATGAAAGCTTTCAATGGTATAATTATCCAAATTCCGGAAGATACCACCATCACCCCGCATGGATTGATGAATGAAGGTGTAGTATCAACCCAAATGGGTTTGCCCGGTAAACCGGCCGTATCAGAAACTTTAATGATAGCAAGAGATATTCATTTAGTTGAATATACCGGTTCTGCCATACATTTTACCGGCATTACTACTGCAGCTTCCGTACAACTAATTAAAGAAGCCAAACAAAAAGGATTAAAAGTAAGTTGCTCCGTAACGCCACAACATCTTTGGTTTTGTGATGAAGACTTGAAAAACTACGATACGAATTTAAAATTAACCCCTCCGTTACGTACTAAATCGGATATGCTTGCCCTACGGGAAGGATTACTAAATGGCGTAATTGATGGGATTACTACACACCATACCCCTGTTGAAGTTGATAAAAAGGTTTGCGAATTTGAATATGCACAACCGGGTATGATTGGCTTGCAAACTGCTTATAGCATTATTAACAGTATTTTTAAAGATACACCTGAACATATTAAAACCAACTGGTTAGGCAACAACATACGAAACATTTTTAATTTACCCAATGCGGCCATTATGCCCGGAAATACGGCTGAACTGACGTTATATAACAATGCTGAAACATTCAGTTTTTCGTTACAAAACAATAAAAGTAAATCTGCCAACACTCCATTTCTAAATAAACCATTAACAGGCAAGATTTACGGCATTATTAATAAAGACAAAGTTTTCTTGAATGAATCATAGCACTATGGAAGTTAGTTATACATCACATATTCGAAAAGGCTTAATTATTGCAGCAATCATAATAGCAATTAACCTAATTGGACATATTAGTAAACAAATATTATTGCCTTGGTATGGCTTTGTTATTTTAACCGTATTCATTGTTGCTTCTTTTATTAGCACATGGATATTTAACGCACAAACAAAAGGGTATGAACCTTTTTCTACCACATTAAGTCATGGGTTTAAAACTGTAGCAGTTGCCACCGTTATATTTTTTGTGTACAATTTTTTGGCAATGCATTATTTTTTCCCCGGTTATGTTACCAATCAAATTGAAGCGTTAAAGCAAGAGGCATTGCAACATGGTGAAAAAATGGAAAGTTTTACAACCAATATTGATAAAGCCAAACAAATTTATATTAACACACAATTAGCAGGAATTTTAATTTTATATTTATTAGCCGGTGGCGCAGGAGCCTTATTGGCTGCTGTTTCAGCCCCCAAAAAATTTAAACCAACTACTTCTGAATAAATAACAATGGATATATCAATAGTAATACCCTTATTAAATGAAGCGGAATCACTGCCCGAACTTTGCCAATGGATTGAAAGGGTGGTAAATGCCAATCATTTTACATATGAAATTATTTTAATTGATGATGGCAGTACTGATAACAGTTGGGAAATTATTGAACAGCTTGCAGCCAATAATTCCAACATTAAAGGCATTAAATTTCAACGGAATTATGGCAAAAGTGCTGCATTGAATGAAGGTTTTAAAGCTGCCAAAGGCAATGTAATTATTACAATGGATGCAGATTTGCAAGATTCGCCCGATGAGATACCTTCCTTAAACAAAATGATTATGGAGGAAGGTTTTGATTTGGTAAGCGGTTGGAAGAAAAAAAGGTATGACAACAAACTCACTAAAAATATTCCTTCAAAAATTTTTAATGCTGCTGCACGCTGGAGCAGTGGTATTCCCTTACACGATTTTAATTGTGGGTTAAAAGCCTACAGAAAAAAAGTGATAAAAAGTATTGAAGTATATGGTGAAATGCACCGATATATTCCGGTAATTGCTAAATGGGCGGGGTTTAGAAAAATTACCGAAAAAGTTGTGGCACATCAACCCCGAAAATATGGTGTTTCAAAATTTGGTTGGGAACGTTTTATTAATGGCTTTTTAGATTTAGCTACCATAAGTTTTGTAAGTCGCTTTGGGAAAAAGCCTATGCATTTTTTTGGATTATGGGGTACCCTATTTTTCTTCATTGGTTTAGTGAGTAGCATTTACTTAGTAATAGCCAAGATTATAGAAACAGATTTTTCTTTAACCAATCGCCCAATCTTTTACATTGCTCTAACTTCCATGATTATTGGAATGCAACTATTTTTAGCCGGATTTATTGGTGAATTAATTGCTCGTAATGCTTCGGAAAGAAATGTTTATCTAATAGAGGAAAAAATACATTTGTAATGAGTATGCCTGCATCTGTGGTTATTATTGGCCCGGCACATCCTTTACGCGGCGGACTGGCCTCATTTAACGAACGACTTGCACGTGAATTTCAAAGTGAAGGTTATATTACTACCCTTTATACATTTTCATTGCAATACCCTTCATTTTTGTTTCCGGGCACCACACAATATTCTACCGAGCCCCAACCTAGCGATTTAAATATAAAAGTATGCATTAATTCTGTTAATCCATTCAACTGGTTAAAAGTTGGTTTGCAACTTAAGAAACTAAAACCTGATTTATTGGTGGTACGCTACTGGTTACCCTTTATGGGACCTTGCCTTGGAACTATTCTACGCGTTGTTCATTCAAATAAACATACCAAAATTGTTTGTATTGCCGATAATGTTATTCCCCACGAAAAACGACCGGGCGATAAACTATTTACGCGTTATTTCACAAAATCGGTTGATGGTTTTGTAACCATGAGCGACAAAGTGTTACAAGATTTGAAATTATTTACAAAAAAACCTGCCACTAAAATTGTCCATCCCCTTTATGACAATTTTGGCGAAGTAATTCCAAAAAGTGAGGCAAGAAGTCACTTACATCTTCCAAGCAATGAGAAAATAATTTTGTTTTTCGGTTTTATAAGAGCTTATAAAGGATTAGACATGCTTTTGCAAGCCATGCATGAATCAATCATTCAGCAGGCAGGCATTAAACTATTGATTGCAGGTGAATTTTATGAAGACAGAACCAAATATGACAATATTATTCAAGAATTATCATTACAATCGCAACTTTATTTAAAAACCGATTTTATTCCCGATAGTGAAGTAAAATATTACCTCAGTGCTGCCGATTTTGTAATACAGCCCTATAAAAATGCCACACAAAGTGGTGTAACACCATTAGCCTATCACTTTGAGAAACCGATGTTAGTGACCAATGTGGGCGGTTTGCCCGATTTGGTTCCTCATTTAAAAGTGGGAATTATTACAGAACCCAATGCAAAAGCCATTGCAGAAGGTATTTGTGAATTGTATAAATTGGGTGAAGATTTCTTTTTACCGCATCTTCGTGAAGAGAAAAAGAAATATAGCTGGCAAAATTTAACTAAAGCAATTACACAAATTGCTGAAATATAAATATTATTTTTTATTATTTATGATTTACAGAAGCAAAACACCATTACGTTTAGGCCTTGCCGGTGGCGGAACCGATGTTAGTCCTTATAGCGACGAATTTGGTGGTGCCATATTAAATGCTACTATTTCCTTATATGCTTATGCATCTATTGAACCCATTCAGGAAAACGGTATTATCATTGAAGCCATTGACAGAAAAGAAGAACAACGTTTTGAATGGACAAACGAACTTCCCATTAACGGGCAATTAGATTTAGCAAAAGGTGTTTATAATCGCATACAAAAAGATTATGGATTACCACTCACCGGCTTTAAACTATCAACCTTTGTAGATGTTCCTGCCGGAAGTGGTTTAGGCACCTCTTCTACTTTAGTAGTAGCCATTATTGGTGCATTTGCTGAAATGCTGAAATTGCCACTGGGCGATTATGATATAGCTCATTATGCTTATGATATTGAAAGAAACGATTTAAAATTAGCCGGTGGTAAGCAAGATCAATATGCTGCAACATTTGGGGGGGTAAACTTCATGGAATTTTATGCAGAAGATAAAGTAATTGTAAACCCATTGCGCATTAAACAGGAATATTTAAACGAGCTGGAACATAACCTGGTATTGTATTATACACAAACCAGTAGAGAATCGGCCGATATTATAAAAGAACAGCAAAAAAATGTTCATGCCAAAAATGAAAAAAGCATTGAAGCCATGCACCAATTAAAAGAACAATCTAAAATGATGAAAGAAGCCTTACTGAAAGGGCGCTTACATGAAATAGGTGAAATTCTTGATTTTGGTTTTCAGGAAAAACGTAAAATGGCGCACAACATTTCCAATTCATTTATTGATGACATTTACGAATCGGCTAAATTAGCCGGCGCAACCGGCGGAAAAATTAGTGGTGCCGGCGGTGGTGGATTTATGACATTTTACTGCCCAAATAATACCCGTTTTAAAGTTATTGATGTATTAAATAATTTTGGGGGAGTAGTTAAATCGTATCAATTTACTCATCATGGACTAACTACCTGGTCAGTTCAATAAAATAAACGTATTATGCAAAACAGATTTTTAGCAATTATTAATGCCTCCATTCAGGTTAAACAACAAATTTTACAAAACGAACAATTATTACAACAGTTACAAAATGCAGTTGAAGTAATTACCGATGCATTTAAAAAAGGAAACAAAGTGCTGTTTTGCGGAAATGGTGGAAGCGCAGCAGATGCACAACATTTGGCAGCAGAATTTTCAGGGCGATTTTATAAAAACAGAAAGGCATTACCGTCAGAAGCGTTACATTGTAACACATCTTATTTAACTGCTGTTGCAAATGACTATAGCTATGATGTTATTTATGCCCGTATTATTGAGGGAACAGGAGTAAAAGGCGATGTGTTGGTGGGATTAAGTACTTCGGGAAATTCACCCAACATTTTAAAGGCTTTTGAAGCAGCACACCAAAACGGAATGATTACGATTGGATTTACGGGTAGTAGCGGTGGTAAAATGAAAGATTGCAGCGATATTCTTTTAAATGTACCTTCAACTGATACACCACGCATTCAAGAAAGTCATATTATGTTGGGACATATTATTTGCGAGTTAGTTGAAGAAAATGTATTCGGATAAAAATTATTGTTCTTCAACCATTAAATACCAACAACTGTAATGACCGAAGCCATTATTCTTGCAGGCGGTTTAGGTACAAGGCTACAACAAACTGTACCCCATTTACCCAAATGCATGGCACCAATCAATGGTAAGCCATTCCTTTCATTTGTAATTCACCATTTGCAAAACCAGGGAATAGAAAAATTTATATTTTCATTAGGTTATAAGCATGAATACATTACACAATTTATTCATGAAAATTTATCGGAAAATAGTTTTGAAATTGTTATAGAAAATGAGCCTTTAGGTACCGGCGGTGCCATTCAATTCGCTTGTACCAAAGCAAGCACTGATAATGTGCTAATTACCAACGGTGATACCTTGTACAAAATAAATTACCGTGCATTTCATGAATTTCATTTACAAACCCATGCAACTTGCAGTATTTGCTTAAAACCCATGCAAAACTTTAGCAGATATGGCGCAGTAAACATTAATCCGCAAAATGAAGTAATTGCTTTTCATGAAAAAAACTTTACACCCCAAGGATACATAAACGGCGGGGTGTATATGTTGCATATACCCAAATTCTTGCAATTGAGTTTCCTTGAAAAATTTTCATTTGAAAAAGAATTTCTTGAAAAGCATACCAATAACCATGAATTGTTTGGCTTTGTGCAAGATGCCTACTTTATAGATATTGGCATTCCGGAGGATTATGCCAAAGCACAAATAGAATTGAAGTAAATAATAAAAAATTGTACATGAGTAATTTACCTGTAATTGACAAAAGCTGGACTTTATTTTTAGACAGAGACGGCGTAATTAATGTTGAAAAAAAAGAGGAATATATTTTGAATTGGAATGAATTTGAATTTTTACCGGGTGTGTTGGAAGCATTACACATGCTGAATGCTGCATTTGGGAAAATTGTAATTGTAACCAATCAAAAATGCATTGGCAAAGGATTATTAACAGTTACAGGATTAAATACCATTCATAATAACATGCTGAAAATTATTGAGGAAAATGGTGGTAGCATTAACAAAATTTACTTTTGCCCCGATTTAGCCGATGATTCACCCAACCGAAAACCGCAGCCCGGCATGGCCTTTCAAGCAAAAAATGATTTTCCGGATATCAACTTTTCTAAAAGCATTATGATTGGTAATAAATTAAGCGATATGGCTTTTGGAAAAAATGCCGGCATGTATTCTATTTTTGTAGCCACTACCAACCCCGAAACACCATTCCCCCACCCTTTAATTGATGCACGTTTCAACGATTTAATTGATACGGCCAAGGCATTAACAAAAGCCTAAATTTCTCATCATTCCATTAAGCAATCGGGGTATCCTTTTTGCTGTTTCGTATCTTAGTGCAATATTTTCAATATGCGATTACTTTTCAGTACACTTTTATGTTTTTGCTCGTTCTACGCTTTTACACAGCCTATTCCTGCCAGCAGTGTTCAAGCAATTCAAAAAATAGAGCCAATACTTCAAAAAGATGCACATGATATTGTATTTGCTAATGATTGGATAGAACGTTTCCAAGCTGATAGTGCCTTTATTCGCAATTTTGTAAAGGCTTTAAAAACCCCTTACTCATTTTATTACCCTTTCGATTCCGTTCAAAATATTTCAAAATTATATGCCCCTGACAGTAGCTTTAGAATTTTCTCTTGGCAGGTAATGAAAGATTTTACTTATTACAGACAACGAGGGGCCATACAAATGCGAACCTCAGATGGCAGTTTAAAGCTTTACCCTCTTTTTGATGCATCGGAATTTACCAAAGCGCCTACCGATTCAATTCGTACCCCCAATAATTGGATTGGCGCTATTTATTATAAAATTATTTTAACCACTTATAAAAATAAAAAATATTACACTTTGTTGGGGTTAGATGAAAACAATGCCAGAAGCGAAAAAAAATGGATAGAAGTTTTAACTTTCAATGATGAGGATTATCCTGAATTTGGGGGTAATTATTTTAAATATCCTGCCGATGGTATAAAACCTCCACAACCCGCTTATCGTTTTTGTATTGAGTATAAAAAAGATGCCGGTGTACGCATGAATTATGATCCAAGATACCAAGCCATTATTTTTAGCCGGGTTGTCAGTGAATCACCTTCCGAAAAAAATCCTTACAATCTTATTCCCTATGGCGACTATGAAGGTTTTAGATGGGTTAACGGCTATTGGGTATATGTAAACAACCCATTTCAAAATGTAATTTTCGATAAAACCCAAACCGATTTACCCGCCCCTATTTTAGATGATAAGGGAAACAGAAAGGAAAAAGTGTTGGAAGAAATTTCAAAAAAGAACATGGAAAAAGCCCAACAGAAAAAAGATTCAACCAACCATCAAAAGTAGCAGTTAGTTAGTAAAATGATGAGAGGGTTCTCGTCTTTCTTATTTTCTTTTTTTTTACACTACAAAAATTTTCTTTTACGCATATTCCCATTTCGGCAAAATGTTCTTTGCAAATAGATGAAGTTTGATTTTAAATCCAAATATCCAATAACAAGTTTATAGGTTGATGAATTAACCACTGTAAATATTTTCTGTTACAGCGTTTTAATTTCGTTTCTTGTTGCAAGGCTAATTGCTTGCTTGTAAAAGTTTGTACAAAAATTAATTTTCAGGGTCTCTTGGTACTTGTAAATGTACTTTTTCCATTATCGTGTTGAATGAAACGCTTTTCATAGTGTTCAGTAAAACCTTTATACCAATCCCCACCTTGCAGGCTTTCTATGATGTACACATAATATATAAATCACATAAGTATTTCACATTCTAATTTTGTGCAATTTGGGCAAAATCTCGTACTTGCTACATGACCGGACGGGACTCGAACCAGTATCGCCTTAGGCTAGATGACAGCGCGCCATTCAACAGTATAACAATTATTGTAAAAAAAAAGCCAAGCATTTTTGCCTGGCTTTTTGCGGACCGGACGGGACTCGAACCCGCGACCTCCGCCGTGACAGGGCGGCATTCTAACCAACTGAACTACCGATCCAAAATCTTTATGTCAAAAATTAGTATCTATTTTGATAACGAGATTTTTTTTCAACTCATCCAACCCATTTTCCCGTTACCAATCTCGTTTTCGGGACGGCAAAGATAAGGGGAATGATATTTTCAAAACAAATCTTTTCTAAAAAAAATTACAAACCCTAATTTTACCGTCTCAATCATACTTTTAAATTATGCCACAATACCCAAACAGACAATTCCTCGACTTCGAACAACCTATTAAAACATTGTACGAAGAAATTGAAAAATTAAAACAAACTGCTGAAAAAAGTAAAATAGATATGAGTGATAGCATTCAAAAATTAGAGAATGCTATTATCGAAAAACGCAGAGAAATTACCGCCTCACTAACACCTTGGCAAAGAGTGCAATTAAGTCGTCATCCCGACAGGCCCTATACCAATAAATACATTGAAAAAATATTTACCAATTATGTTGAATTACATGGCGATAGAAATTTTCGTGATGACAAAGCAATGGTCGGTGGTTTTGCTCAATTAAACGGCGAAACAATAATGATAATTGGCCATCAAAAAGGTATTAATACAAAGATGCGTCAAGAGCGCAACTTTGGAATGGCAAATCCCGAAGGATATAGAAAAGCTTTACGCTTAATGAAACTGGCAGAAAAATTTAATAAACCCGTCATTACTTTCATAGATACCCCAGGTGCATATCCCGGCTTAGAAGCCGAAGAACGCGGACAAGGCGAAGCCATTGCCAGAAATATTTATGAAATGACACGCTTGCAAGTACCGGTAATCTGTGTCATTATTGGTGAAGGAGCCAGTGGTGGCGCATTAGGCATAGGAGTAGGTGATAGAATTTTAATGATGGAAAACACTTGGTACACTGTAATCTCTCCCGAAAGTTGCAGCTCAATTTTATGGCGCAGTTGGGATAAAAAAGAAGTAGCTGCAGAACAATTACGCCTTACAGCCACCGACATGAAAGGCTTTGGGTTGGTAGATGAAATTGTACCCGAACCAATTGGCGGTGCACATTGGGATTATAATGAAGCAGCAACATTACTCAAAACTTCCATTACCAATGCATTAGCACAAATAAAAAATATGGACCCTGAAGTTCGTGTTCAACAACGCATTGAAAAATTCAACAAAATGGGATTTTGGGATGAATTACCTGTTGAGTCAACGCAAGAACAATAATCATCGTCCCTTGCGTCGCACACTTGTACTGAAGCAACGCATAGCAACAGATTTTAATAACCATATTAGGCAGAAACAATGAATAATTTAACAGGTATTTTAAAAGGAACAGGTGTTGCCATTATAACACCTTTCACAAAAACAAATGCAGTTGACTATGCTGCTTTAGAACGTGTAATTGAACACCTGATTAAAGGCAGTGTTGAATATATTGTTACTTTAGGTACAACGGGCGAAACACCTACTTTAACAAAAAATGAAAAATTAGAAATTATTCATTTTACTTACGAAAAAGTAAATAACCGCGTACCGGTTGTTGTGGGTATTGGCGGCAATAATACACAAGCAGTAATTGATGATGTAAAATCATATCCGCTTGACAAAGCTACCGCAATACTAAGTACTGCTCCTTACTATAACAAACCCTCGCAACAAGGCTTGTATGAACATTATAAGGCCATTGCGGAGGCTGCACCGAAGCCTGTACTTTTATACAACGTACCCGGACGTACCGGCAGAAATTTATCCTCTGCCACTACACTTAGATTAGCACACGAAGTACCCAACATTGCAGGCATTAAAGAAGCCAGCGGCGACTTTCAACAATGTATGGAAATATTACGCGATAAACCCGCCAACTTTTTAGTAGTAAGCGGTGATGATGCAATTAGTTTACCACTCATTGCATTAGGTATGGATGGTGTAATTAGTGTAGCTGCAAATGCATTTCCGAAAGAGTTTTCAACCATGATACGTTTTTGCTTAGGCGGAAGCTATCAATTGGCCCGCCCCATTCAATACCAATTGCTACAAGCTTTTGATTTAATGTTTGCAGAAAATAATCCTGCAGGTGTAAAATCTTTTATGCATCAACTAACATTAATTGAAAATAAATTACGTTTACCTGTTGTTCCGGTTAGTGCAGAACTTGAACAAAAAATAAAAAACTGGTTAAAGTTGTATCAGCAATAGTTGCATTTGTTCATAAAACGCAATGGAAAAAATAATCATAGCAATTGATGGCTACTCATCGTGCGGTAAAAGTACGTTAGCAAAAGCTCTTGCAAAAAAGTTACATTATTTGTTTCTTGATAGTGGGGCAATGTATCGTGCTATCGCCTATTATTTTATTGAACATAAAGTAAATACGAATAAATTAACAGAAGTTGAAAAAGCACTAAAGAATATACAATTATCATTCGAGTTCAACAAAGAAACAGCCGACAATCACATTCTACTTAATGGCATAAATGTAGATAAAGAAATAAGAAGTATGGCTGTTAATGCAAAAGTGAGTGAAGTAGCAGCCATTGCCGAAGTAAGAAGGTTCGCAGTTGCACAACAGCAACAAATAGGCCTTAACAAAGGTATTGTAATGGATGGAAGAG
The DNA here is from genome assembly GCF_049968455.1 of Hydrotalea sp. Classification (NCBI taxonomy): domain Bacteria; kingdom Pseudomonadati; phylum Bacteroidota; class Chitinophagia; order Chitinophagales; family Chitinophagaceae; genus Hydrotalea; species Hydrotalea sp. Next base: position 88,515 of record NZ_JBMFQT010000002.1, read on the forward strand.
ATATTGGCACTACGGTATTTCCAAATGCAGAACTAAAAATTTTTGTTACTGCCGACACTACTGTTAGAGTTGAAAGAAGATTTAAAGAATTGTATGCTTCAAACCAAAATATTACAATAGAAGATGTAAAAGCCAATTTAGAAATGCGCGATTATATTGATACCAATCGTACAGAAAGCCCACTACGTAAAGCAGAAGATGCAAAGTTGTTAGACAATACAAACTTAAATAGAGAAGAACAGTTGAATATTGCTTATCAATGGGCAATGGAAATAATAAATGCCTTCAATTAGTATTTAATTTTTGAAGGCATTTAAAGAGATTATTATTTAAAAAAAATTACCAAAACACGGTATATAACGCAGCTAAAATACCACACACAATTAGTGTACCCACCAAAAATGCAGGATTTAATTTAAACATTGACTTTTCAACTTCTAAACCTTTCGGAATTACGCCTCTTCTGTTCTCAATAATACTAATGACTACCATACCAACAATACAGATAATAAATATAAATCCCATCCTATCTAAAAATGGAATTTCATAAATGCCAGATTCATTCGGAATAGAAAAACCAAAGGGCGCTAAAAAGGATAAGTTCATGACAAAGGGTAAAAATTTAAAAATAATAGATAGTAAAAAACCCCCAATAGTAGCGAATAAAGCTGCGCTCGATGTTGTTTTTTTCCAAAAGAAACCTAGAATAAACATGGCAAAAATACCCGGTGAAACAAATCCGGTGTACTCTTGTATATATTGAAATCCTCCTTTCTTGTCAATGCCCATCAATGGTGCAATTATAATAGCCAATATCATTGCAACAATAACCACTATTTTTCCAACAAATACGGTTTTATGCTCATTAGCATCCGGATTAATTTTCTTTTTATAAATATCCAAGGTAAAAATGGTAGAAATACTATTTGCTTTTCCAGCTAATGATGCTACAACTGCAGCAGTAAGTGCAGCAAATGCAAGCCCTTTTAAACCGGCGGGTAGCAGATTCATTAATACAGGATAGGCTTTGTCGGTATTAATTTCACCGTTTTGTAACATAGCTTGTTGAAAGTCGCCTTTTTGATAAAGTACAAAAGCGGCAATACCAGGCAACACAACAATTACCGGCATTACTAATTTTAAAAAAGCAGCAAATAATAACCCACCTCGGGCAGTTTTTAAATCAGCCCCCAATGCACGTTGTGTAATGTATTGGTTACAACCCCAATAATTCAAGTTCACAATCCACATACCGCCAATTAAAACAGTTAATCCCGGCAAATCAATGTAATTAGGATTATCGCGTTTTAATATCATATGGAAATGGTCATTAGCATTGGTCATCATTAAATGAAAGCCGTTTAATATACCATTTGTTCCAAACTTATTGGCTACTAAATTCAATGCTAAGTAAGTAGTAACTAATCCACCTAGTATTAAGAAAAACACTTGAATTACATCGGTAAAGCCAATTACCTTCATACCACCTAAGGTGATAAAAATGGCAAAAACTGCTAACAAATACATACATAAAGTAGTATTGATACCTGATATGCTGTTAATAGCAAGAGCACCTAAATACAAAATGGAAGTTAGATTTACAACAACATACAATAATAACCAAAACACAGCCATAATCATTGCTACCGTCCCGTTGTAGCGTTGATTTAAGAACTGCGGCATAGTATAAATTTTGTTGCGCAAATACACAGGAATAAAAAATATGGCAACAATTAATAGGGTTAAGGCTGCCATCCACTCATAGGTAGAAATGGCAAGGCCCATTTTAAAACCATTCCCGCTCATCCCAATAAATTGCTCAGCAGAAATATTGGATGCAATTAAAGATGCCCCAATAGCCCACCAGGTTAATGAGCCTTCAGCCAAAAAATAGTCGTGCGAAGCAGAAATGGTTGCTTTCTTTTTCCGCCTGTAAACCCAATATCCATATAGCGAAACAATAATGAAATAACAGAAAAAAACGAGGTAATCGTATAAATGAAGGCCTTGCATATTTGAATTTTGATGATCAATAAATATTAAATATAACGGTTAATGATATTCTCAAAATATTCCTGTTTACCACTCACAATATTAGGTTCACCATGATTTGCTGCATAATTACGCAAATCCTCTAACGTTAATTTACCTGCTTCAAATAGCTTACCTTCACCACTATCATAGCTGGCGTACCTTTGTGTTCGTAGCTTTTTATATTCAGACTGATTTAAAATTTTATCGGCTACTACCAAAGCTCTGGCAAAAGTGTCCATACCGCCAATATGGGCATAAAACAAATCAAGGTTATCGGTAGAGTTCCTTCTTCGCTTAGCGTCAAAATTAATTCCCCCACCCTGAAACCCACCGGCTTCCATAATCACCAACATAGCTTCCGTAATTTCATTAATATTATTGGGGAACTGATCGGTATCCCAACCATTTTGATAATCGCCTCTATTCGCATCCATACTGCCTAAAACACCTGCATCTGCAGCAACTTGTAATTCATGTTGAAAGGTGTGACCGGCCAATGTAGCATGATTTACTTCAATATTCAATTTAAAATCATTCAACAAATCGTATTGTCTTAAAAATCCAATAACAGTTTCACTATCATAATCATATTGGTGTTTGGTAGGTTCACATGGTTTAGGTTCAACAAAGAAATTACCTTTAAAACCATTTCTTCTGGCATAATCTTTAGCTGTATGTAAAAAGCGGGCTAAATGCTCTTTTTCGCGTTTCATATCAGTATTTAATAAGCTCATGTAACCTTCTCTTCCACCCCAAAAAACATAATTAGCACCATTTAAAGCTATTGTTGCATCAATAGCCGCTTTTACTTGTGCGGCTGCATGGGTTAAAACCAAAAAGTCGGGGTTAGTGGCAGCACCGTTCATAAATTTTCTATGACTGAATAAATTGGCAGTACCCCATAATAATTTCACGCCACTATCTTTTTGTTTTTGTTGTGCATATTCCACAATCGTGAATAAACGCTTTTCATTTTCAGCAATGTCATTGGTAAAATCAACTACATCAACATCATGAAAACAATAGAAAGGGATATTCATTTTTGTGATAAACTCAAATGCAGCATCCATTTTTTCTTTAGCCCTTGCTATAGGATCTGTATGTGTATTCCATGCATACAAATGAGTTGGCTCACCAAATGGGTCGGCACCATTACCAACAAATGAATGCCAATAAGCACATGCAAATCGCATCCAATCTTTCATTGGTTTACCTGCAACAACCTGTTCTGCATTATACCATCTAAATGCAAGGGGGTTGTCTGTTTCATGGCCTTCATATTTAATTGCACTTACTTCTTTAAAAAACTGTTTGTTTCCGGTTACAATGTTCATGGCGTTTCTTTTTAAATTATTAAAGATGATTATTCAATTTGTCGTTTAATAATACCTCCCACTTTTCATATAGTGTGGCATAATGTTCCATTTTATATTTATCGGGTTCAATTATCTGAATGGGTTGCTGATATTTCATGGCATCTTTTATAGAAGAAAATACCCCTAAACCAATTGCTGCACCTAATGCCGCGCCGGCGCTACCATCATTGTTATATAAATGCAAAGGCACGCCCGTATTCTGAACAAAAATATCGGCAAACAATTGGCTTAAAAACATATTTGCTTTTCCTGCCCTAATTACTGAAGGCGAAAGTTGAATGGATTGCATAATATTTAAACCATATTTAAATGCAAAAGCAATTCCTTCTTGAGCAGCGCGATAAAAATGTGCTTCTCTATGTTTGTTTAAATCAATATTGGCAATTTGTGCAAACAATGTTTTATTCATTAAAATTCTTTCCGCACCATTACCAAAAGGCAGCATAAATAGCCCTTCAGAGCCGGCAGGTACCTGTTCAGCCAGTTCATTCATGTTTTCATAACTATGCATTGAACCGGTTATTTTTTTAAGCCAGCTGTTTAATATACCAGTTCCATTAATGCACAACAACACACCTATGCGTTGTAATTGATGTTGATAATTTACATGTGCAAAACTGTTAATGCGTGATTGTTGGTCGTAAATCAATTGTTCACTAACTCCATATATTACCCCTGATGTACCGGCGGTAGCAGCAAATTCACCCGGTTCAGAAACATTTAATGATAGGGCATTATTAGGCTGATCGCCTGCTTTATAGGTTACCGGAATGCCGGGCTTTAAGCCTAAATTTTCTGCAATACCTGTTAACAGTTCTCCATGTATAGAAAAAACAGGATGGATGTTTGGAAAGAATTGTTTACTAAAATTGAAATATTGCAGTAATTCATTACTAATTTGCTTTTCTTTAAAATCCCAAAATATGCCTTCTGACAAAGCAGATTCAGTTGTTGTGGTATTGCCGGTAAATTTCAATGCAATAAAATCGCCAGGTAACAATACCTGATGAATTTGATTGAAAATATGGGGTTCATTATCTTTTACCCAGGCTAATTTGGCAGCAGTAAAATTGCCGGGTGAGTTTAATAAATGCGATAAGCAAAATTCATTACCCAACGCATTCAATGCAGCATCACCATAAGGCACTGCCCTACTATCACACCAAATAATACTACTACGTAATGGTTGATATTGATTATCTATTAAAACCAACCCATGCATTTGGTAAGCAATACCAATAGCTTGAATGTGTTTGGGATTATAAAGCCGAGTAGCGTTTGCTTTTATTATAGCTTGTTGTACATCGCTCCACCACTGCTCCGGATTTTGTTCTGCCCATCCGGGTTGTAAACTTATGATATTGCGTTCAGATTCAGGATACTGAACTGTTACAATTGTTTTTGCAGTAGACAGTTCTACTACAGATACCTTAACCGATGAAGTACCCAGGTCAATCCCTAAAACATACATACTTTATCTATTTTCAAATGGCCTACAATAAATGCAATTAGAATTCATCAAAAATAGTTGTTAGTACAGAATGCAAACAACTGCTATTTTTAAAAAGAAATATGCTATCTTATCATTTATTTGTAGTTTTAGAAAATTTTTCTGATAAAATAGAGGTTATTTTATAAACTATGCAACCACTAATTCAAAAAATTCATATTGAACAAGATAGTTCCTTTGCCTGCAGAACTTACAGAACACCGAATTTTGAAACGAATTGGCACATGCATGAAGAATATGAATTAATTTTAATTACAGAAGGCACTGGAACAGCTTTGATTGGAGATTATGTAGGCAATTATAATACCGGAGATATTTTTTTCTTATCAGGTAACTTACCACATTGGTTTAGAAAAGCGCATCATAAAATGATTGGAAGTGCTATAGTAGTTCATTTTACCAAACAGTTTTGGGGAGAAACATTTTTAGCTTTGCCGGAAATAAAAAGTATTCATCAATTACTTACCAGTACAAACAATGGCATACAATTACAAAAAAATTTACGTACAAAAATTGCCAAGGATTTAATTATGCTGGAAAAGCTAAGTGGCTTTAATAGTATTACACAATTATTACAAAGCTTACATTCCATTAGCACTTCAAAAGAAATTTCAGTAATTACGGCAAATTTTTCTTTAACATCTTCAAGCAAAGAAAATTCTGTTATTGAAAAGGTATTTGAATATTCCTTAAAAAACTATTTAAAGCATATAACTTTAGAAGAAATTGCAGCCCTTGCCGAAATGAGTATACCAACGTTTTGTAGATTTTTTAAAAAGAATATCAAAAAAAGTTATTTTGATTTTTTGCAGGAATTAAGAATTGGTCATGCATGTAAATTACTCCAAGCAAGCAATGATAACATCATAGATATTTGTTACAATAGTGGCTATAATAGCTGGGCACATTTTAGTAAGCAATTTAAAAAAGTGAAGCAGGTTACCCCTTCGCAATACAGAAAACAATTTAAACCTATTTCTTAAATGTTCGATTGCATCATTAACACCTGTAATGGAGAAACAGGACTTAAGAAATTGTTCAATGAACGTTTTATAAAACTATTTTGGTTTTTGTTTTTTTCGGGGTTAATTAAAATCATATCGGCATTAATTTGTTGTGCATACTGAACTAAAATATCTGGAGCGCTAGCGCCTGATAGCATTTTATAATGTGGATTAAACCCTTCATCTTTCAACCGCTTATATGTAAGATAAAAAACATCTGCAATAACTTTCGATTGTTCTTCATTATCGTTTAAAATAGTTATTATATAAATTTGAGCATTGTATTGCCGAGCAAAGGCAGTGGCTAATTCAATTTTCTTATCAGGCAAAAAAGAATAAACAGGTATAAGAATTGATTTTATATTTTGCTGCACAAAGCCGCCATTTACGCTTAAAATAGGGCAGTTAGCATTTTGAACAATGTAATTATGGTTAATACCGGCTGAATAATACAAATTTTTTAAGCTTTGTCGAATAGATAAAACCAAATCAATTTGGTTCTCATGTATGTAATGTACTAAGGCTGTATTAATGGACCCATCTATAAGAACGCTTGTATAAACGGCTACTTCCGGAATTGTTTTAAAAACTACTGTTTGTAATTCATTTAAAACAATGTCTGCCTCTATTTTTTTTTGTAACATTCGTTTATTCTTAAGCTGCTTATTACTGTCTTGTTTAAACCCTAAAATACTTTTCCAGTTTAAATAAGGAATAACGAATACAAAATGCAGCTCTAAAGCAGGATTATCTGCAAATGCTGCTATTTTTTTTATTACAGTTTCTGAATTAATATTATAATTTATTAATACAAGTATTTTTTTAAAAGGTAGCATTTATACATTTTGGGATAAACAAACTTACATAACAAAAATTAGCAAGCTATTAAGAAGAAATTAGAAGTTTATTAAACAAAAAAGCCACGCTTAGAAAAGTGCGGCTTTAATTAACCCTGCTTGAGTATATGAGAAAACCTTAAATAGTTATTGATTATTCTTTTCCAATAATTTAAAGAATTGATCAAGCTGTGGAAGAATAATAATTCTTGTTCTTCTATTAGCAGCTCTACCCTCTTTTGTATCATTAGGAGCAACCGGCGCATATTCACTACGACCTGCAGCTGTAATTCTCCTTGGATCTATTTGATAATTATTTTGCAAAATCCTAGTAACAGCAGTTGCACGTTTAACGCTCAAATCCCAGTTGTCCAATAAAACTCCATTACGATAAGGCTTTGAGTCTGTGTTACCTTCAACCATAAATTCAATATTAGGATGTGCATTTAAAACTTTTGCTACTTTTCCTAATACATACTTGGCTCTATTAGTAACTGTGTAACTACCACTATTGAAAAGTAACTTATCAGAAATATCTATATATACGACATCCTTTTCAACCTTGATATTAATGTCTGTATCATTTACATCACTAAGGGCACTCTTCAAATTCATTACCAAAGCCATATTCAAGGAATCTTTTCTGGCTAATGAACTTTGTAAATTAGCAATGTAACTATCTTTTGCATTTAAATTAGACAATGACTGTTTAATGCTTTCGGCTTGAGCACCAGAAACTACAGATAAATCCTTTAATTGGTCTAGCACTTGTGTGTTATTCTTCTTTAGAAAATCTATCTGCTTATTTAAGTCATCAATTTTAGCTAATAAATCAGCTTTTTGTTTTGCTAAATCTGTCTTTTGATCACTAGAATTTTTTAAGTTACCCTGACAATCTCTTAATTCGTTTTGCTTAGCAACATAAGCTGAATCAAGCTGAGCATATTTAGCTTCAGCAGTTCTTAATTTTTTGGGGCTTACACATCCTACTCCTATCAATAATAAGGAAGTTGCTGATAATATTGTTAAAGAAAGTTTCATTGAAAAAAAAAATTTTATGTTCATGAATTGTTTAAATATTTCTTTAAATAAAAGAGAATAATATTTAAAAACCAATGCAAGTTATGTGCTATTAATTAGCCGGCTATTAATACTAGATTAGAAAAGAATTAAAACTTTATATTAGGTGGAATGAGCGACCAATTGGGAGTACAATAGTAAACTGAGAGCCCTGACCTACTGTGCTGTTGATGGTAATATTTCCTTTATGCATTTTAATGATTCGTAAAGCAAGGGGAAGGCCTAAGCCAAACCCATGTTTACTTTCAGCTTCTTCCCCCCGATAGAAGGGTTGGAAAATTAAATCCAGATCTTTTTGTGAAATTCCAGGGCCATTATCTTTCACAATTATGTACAGCTCATTATCAGAAAATGAAAGTGAAACATTCGCCGTATGATTAGAAGAATACTTACAAGCATTCGTTACTATATTTTTGATAGCACTGAACAGTAAATCAGTATTACCAAAAACCAATAATTTATCCTCATTTTCCGGAAAAGTTTCAAAATGCAATTGCACATAATAATCTGTATTCGTTTTTCGCAGTTCAACAGGCAATCGCATAAGTAATTCATCAATACGAACCAATGAAAGCTCAATTCCATCACTTGTACCACTGGCTTTTGCAATTTCTAATAAACTTCTGGTTAATTGATTTAAATTTTTTACATCATCATATACAGAGGAAATGACAGATTTGTATTCATCAACCGTTCGCTCATTTTGTATTGTAATTTCTAGTTGACTGGATATAGCCGTTAATGGTGTAGACAATTCATGAGAGGCATTTGCAATAAACCTTCTTTGTATTTCAAATGATTCTTGCAAGCGATTCATTAAATCGTTAAAGGTGAAAGACAATTGGTATAATTCATCTTTGGGCTCTTTTAATTCAATTCTTCGGGATAAGTTTTGTGAAGAAATTTCTTTCACTTCTTTGGTAATTTTTTGTATAGGATGCACAATTCTTTCTGAAAAAAATAGTCCAGATAAAAAAGTAATTAATACACCAATAATGAAGCTAAAGAATAAAATTAATTTAAGCTCATCCAATTTTTGAAATCCGTCTTTATCAAATGCAGCACCCACAACAATATAACTAGTATCACCATCAGCATAATTCACTGCCACAACATCTCTTCCTTCATAATTAAAAAAATAGGTGCCTTTTTCTTTTGCTTTTAAAAGAATGTTAGCATTGATTGGAACCGGAGTAACATTGTCATCAGCGTAGCTATATATAATGTTGCCTGCTTTATTAAAGATTTGAAAACTTTTTTGATCTAAAGAAATTTGTGTTATCTCATCAATTCTTCTAAGTAAGTTTGGATTAATGCCTGATACCTTAAACAATAAACTAACAGTAGTAACCGCTCGGTTTTTGATACGTTCCCTAAAAGAAAAAGCCCTATTTAAATTTGAGAAATAAAATATTGAAGCACACAGTAACAGTAATATGAACGATACAACAAGGGTAAATAAAACTGCAATGCGATATTTAATCTTCATAAGGGGTAATTAAAATTATTGTAATACAGCATATAGTAATACTATATTAACGGTTATACTCCTCTTTTAAAACGTATCCCATTCCTACTTGCGTATGAATTAATTTAACCGGAAATTGTTTGTCAATTTTATTTCTTAAATAATTAACATATACATCAATAACATTGGTTTGTGTATCGAAATCAATATCCCACACTTTTTCAGCTATGTCAGCACGGGAAAGTACTCTGTTTCTATTTCTCATGAAATATTCCAACAATTGAAATTCTTTAGCAGTTAAAATAATTTTTTGGTCACCTCGTTTTACTTCTTTACTATCTAAGTTCATTTCCAAATCAGCCACACGTAATATATTTCCCATTGGGATTTGTTGATTAAGGGTACGTTTCAACAAAGCTCGGATTCTAACCAACAGCTCTTTAAACTCAAATGGTTTTATAACGTAATCATCTGCACCTGCATCAAACCCTTCTATTTTATCATCGGTAGTACTGAGAGCAGTTAGCATGATAACGGGTATATGTTGATTGTGTGTCCGAACAAACTTACATAATTCATATCCATTCATACCCGGCAAATTCACATCTAGTATAATCAAATCGTACTCATGTTGTTGAAAAAGTCGTTTTGCAATAGTCCCATCAAAAACTGCTTCAACATAATACCCATTTTCCGATAAGCCTTTTTTTAAAGCTTGCGCAATTTTTGATTCATCTTCAACCAATAATATTTTTTTTTCATCCATAATCATCATTCTTTTGATTTTCAAAAATTTTATTTGAATTAGAAGTAATTAAAAAGCAAAAATGGGTTTATAAATAGGTAAAAAAGCATTTCTAATTGTTTATTAATTTATTCACTGTGAATAAATTCTGACCTTTGCACAGATTTTTGTATAAAATTATGCGAAATTTAAGTTTAAACCGTATTTTGAATATTAAGCGTAACCATGAATCATATTAACAAAATTAAAATTGCAGGAAAAAGACTTTACGACAATTTTCATAATGATAGAATCAGAAGAAATATTTTAGGCGCCATTCCTTATTGGGTTGCTTCCTTATTAGTAGGTTTAATTGCGGTATATTATGGCAAAGCTTTTTCATGGGCAGAAAGTTTAGGCATGAGTATTTATTTGAAAAATAAATACCTCCTTTTTATTATTCCACCCATTTCTTTTATAATTGCATGGTGGCTTGTTAAACAATTTGCTCCATTTGCTAAAGGTAGTGGTAATGCGCAAGTAATGGCTGCAATTGAAATTGCCAAACCAAATAATGAAGAAAAATTAACCAAATTATTGGGCATTAGAATTATTATTTTCAAAATTTTATCAAGTTTAGTATTCATTTTTGGAGGTGGAGTATTAGGAAGGGAAGGGCCAATAATACATATTAGCAGTTCGATATTTAGAAAAGTAAATGAATGGTTACCGGATTGGTGGCCGAAGATTTCAAAAAGATACATGATTATGACCGGAGCTGCTGCCGGTTTATCTGCTGCATTCAATACCCCATTAGGAGGTATTGTTTTTGCTATGGAAGAATTAACAAAATCGCATATTAGCAATTTTAGAACCTCCATTTTTTCTTCACTCATTATTGCAGGCTTAACCACACAAGCATTAGCAGGTCCATTTTTATATTTAGGATATCCCAACGTTGCACATTTATCCAATTTCATTTTTATTCCTGTAATGATAGTAGGAATAGTTGCCGGTATTTTAGGTGCAACAACGGGCTACTATGTTTTAAAAATTATAAAGTGGAAAGATGGTTTTAAAAAAACATACCAATCTATCTTATATATTGTAGTGGGCGCATTAATATTAGCCACAATTGCGTATTATATAGATATGCGGGTATTAAATTCAGGAAAGGATTTAATGACAAATATTTTATTTGAGAATAACAAACATTTGCCATGGTATTTACCCATATTAAGAACTGCAGGCATTATTATTTGCAACCCAATGGGTGGTGCTGCAGGAATTATGGTAAACTCTTTGAGTGCAGGATCAACAGTTGGAGCAGTTATTGCAGGATGGCTACATGCATCGGCAACTGATACTAATGTACTTATTTTAGCAGGTATGGTGGCTTTTTTAACTGGATTAAGCAGAACTCCATTTACATGTGCAATTTTAGTTTTAGAAATGACCGATAGACATACTCTAATTTTTCATTTACTTGTTGCGGCTATGATTGCAAATATGGTTGCGTTAATTATTGATAAACATTCGTTTTATGATAGAGTAAAAGAACGCTTGTTACATGAGTTGAATAAAGAATAGTTTCGTAAATAAACTTTTATAATTAACATTATAAGACAGGTTTTATCTAAGTTTTTATCGTTTTAATAGGAATTTCAAAAAAATAGGCTGACACTTCATTAAGTGCCAGCCTATTTAAATTAAAAGCTTCAACTTAAAACTAATATCCAGGGTTTTGAACAATATTCGGATTGGCAGTTAATTCTTGTTGAGGAATTGGTGCAACCCTTCTATTATCAGGATAAGGTATACTTAAATTAATATTATTAGGCCCTGCAGGAATAGATCCTGGGTTAGCAACACGATTAATAGGTAATTGTAATCTATTCATATCATACAATCTATCCCCTTCAAAAGCTAACTCCTTACGTCTTTCAGTAACAATTGCTTGAAGAAGTAAAGGACCAGTTACAGCATAAGGAACAGCAAGTGGATCACGTTGTGCTAGCAAAGCATTTAAATAATATAATGCATCTGTTTGGTTAGTTGGCAATGAAGCCTCCGCAGCAATTAAGTAAACTTCTGCCAATCTTATAACTTTTAAATTATCCCTATCTGTATTTTGCGCATTAGGAAACTTGGTTACGATGTATGCAGGAGAGCCACTTTTAGTAGTGCCGGGAACCAACAAGCCCCTTCTAACATCTGTAGGAGAATACAAATTATACAATTGGCTAGAACAATAAATATCATTATAACCATTATAATAAATACCACCTAAATCATCAAAGCCATTATTATTAATGGCATCACAATCAACTTCAAACATAGTTTCAACAGCATCAGTACGAGCAGCAGGATTTTGCCAAAAAGCTGCATAATTATTTGGGGTAACTAAAGTAAACGTACTATTATTAATTACATCTACAGCTGCACTTTTAGCATCGGCATAATCGCCCATGTATAAATAAGCTCTTGCCAGTAAACCTTCAGCAGCATATTTGCTAATTCTAACTGAGGTACTGTAAGCAGGAGCATTGGCAACTGCCATCTTTAAATCACTAATAATTTGACTGTATACTTCACTTACTTTATTTCTTGCCGGAAATAGGTTAGGATTGAAATGCAATATTATAGGAACGCCTAAAGAAGTTGAATCTACAGTATAGGGTTGCGCATAAATATTAACTAATTTAAAGTATAAAAGTCCTCTTATAGCGTAAGCTTGTGCCTTGATAGCTGCTACATTTGGTCCGGTAACATTAGCATCAATAATATTGTTAACACGCAAAATGTCGATATAAGCTTGATTCCACATTTCACCAACAACAGCATCACTAGAAACAACACTATAATTGTATTGTGACAAATAGCGACCAGAATTTTTTGTTTCGACATAAGTATTATCTGCCTGTAAATCACCAATTACAGGAAAATCTCTACCGTAAAGAGATACAGCACGTAACCCAGCATAGGCACCATTCAAGGCATCTTGTAATCCTGATTCTGTATTTAAAGCTTGAGTAGCAGGTACTGAATCATTTGGATTTTCCACAATAAAGTTTTTGCTACACCCCATTAGAATTAATGCAGATGAACAAAACGTAAGGGCATATTGTTTTAGAAAACTTTTCATTGTAAAATATTTTTATTATAATAATTATAAATATTTAATTTAAATTCAGGTATTACAAACCAATTTTGATACCACCAGCAATTGTTTTAGGAATAAAAACTTCTAAGTTGCCTATTCCATTAATACCGGCTTCAGGATCAAAAGCTAAGTTTTTGTCAACCCCAAATGTGAATAAATTTGTTCCTCTAACATATATGGTAACATTCTTTAAATATGCTCTTTTTACTAAAGATCCAGGCAGTGTATAATTTAACTGAATATTTCTTAAGCGAACATAATCACCTTTGTAGATGTATCTCGTAGATGTACGATAACCATTCTTATTGCCACCATAAATAATTTTGGGAACATTTGTAATATCACCTGGATTTTTCCATGCATTTAATTGTGTATTCAACTGATTGAACCCACCATAATATGCCCCATCACTATTTAAATAAGCACCCCATTGGTCAAACAAATAGTTACCATAGTTATAAAATAATTGTGCGTCTAAAGAAAAGTTTTTGTATACGAACGTATTGTTCAATGAACCATAATATTTGGGTGCTGCAGAATAGCCTGTTAAGGCTAACTGGGTTGCAGAATAATTATTTGTTTTTGTTTTTTTAGTAGCATCTGTATACCAATTTGGGTCTCCATTGCTTGGATCAACACCAGCCCATTGACGCAAGTAAAATTCTTGTAAATCATGACCCACAGTATAATAGAATGGAGAAGAACTAATAGACTTATTTTGAAATAATGATTCTACCCTATTTTTGTTATGTGCGAAATTGAAAGATACAGTCCATGAGAAATTTTTAGTAACAACCGGTTTTCCACCTAAAGTAATTTCAATACCCTCATTTTTTACGCTACCAACATTACTTAATTGACCACCTGGGAAGCCGGAAGTCGGTGACAAGGTAGTATTAGCCAATAAATCGGAAGTAACTCTATTATAATAATCAATAGTTCCAAATAATCTATCTTTAAAAATGCTAAAATCAACACCCACATCAAAGGGTTTATTTTTTTCCCATGTTAAGTTGGGATTCCCGATATTTGAAGGTGCACTACCCGGTATACCTGTATAGTTATAACCATACCCATAAGTTGCAAGCGCTTGATAGTTTCCAAAGCCCAATGAATTACCATTAGAACCATAAGATGCTCTTAGTTTCAATAAATTAATCCATGTTATGTTCTTAATGAAATCTTCTTCATTAATATTCCATGTAGCACCTACAGAAAAAAAGTTTCCATACCGATTATTTACTCCAAATACAGAAGAACCATCTCTTCTAAAACTTCCACTAAGAACATATTTGTTTTTAAAATTTATATCTGCATTAGAAAAAATTGAGTTTGTAGCATTACCACTCGGCAAAGCATATGCAGATGTGGGTGTAGCAGCCGAAGCTAGATAAGTTAATGCTAATGTACTAGGAAATCCTTGAGCGCCGGATTGCAACGTATAATATTTATATTGCTGCGCTTCATAACCTAATTTCAAATCAAAGTAAATATCGTTTGCTTTGTTCAAATTTTGCTTAAAGTCTGCAAAGTTACTCCAAGTCCAATCAAATACTCTTGTAAAAGCAGAAAAAGCATCCCCACCATGAGCGTATCCATCACCATAAAAAGGGTTACGATATTGATCTTCCTGAATGTTGAAATATTCACCTGAGTAACGGCTAGTGAATTTCAAGTTCTTTAAAATTTGGAATTCACCTGATACATAGCCCCTAAAAGTAGTTTGTTTGGCAGTATTTTTATTATAAGCTGCTTGTACTAATGGGTTGTATATACCTCCATTTAAAGGAAATTCTCCTTGTGGATCATTGTATTTCAAAGAACCATCAGCGTTACGAGGTGAATACCATGGCAATAAGAAGAAAGATTCTAATACTGGATTAGAAAATGAACCTCCGTTAGTTGGGGTTGATTGTTCACTGGTACTTCCATTTAAACCTGTGGCAAATGTTATTTTATCACTGACATGATGCGTAATAGATAAACTCCCATTATACCTTTTAAAATAGGTATTTAGAGTAGTACCATCTTGATTAAAATAACCACCACTTGCATAAAATTGTGTTTTATCATTGCCTCCACTTAAACTAAGATTGTATTGTTGTTGAGACGCATGTGGCTGATTTACAACATTATACCAGTTTGTATTTACAGTAGAATCAACACCAAATCCATTTACTGGATCAAATATAATAGCATTAGCATCTGTGTTATTTGCGGCATAACCAGCATTAATTAAAGCTTGCTGATAAACTGTAACGGACTGGGCAGTAGTTAATGGTTTAACTTTAGGATCGTAAGCTCTGCTATTGTCACCAATTTCTGTACTAAAATTTATACGTGTTTGGCCTGCTTTCCCCTTTTTTGTAGTAACTAATATTACTCCATTTGCTGCACGTGAACCATAAATTGAGGTTGCAGCTGCATCTTTTAAAACTGTTATACTTTCTATATCATCAGGATTTAAAGAACTTAATACGTTGGCTGTTGTAGTATTAACAGTAAAATCTCCAGTTGAGGCAATTACTCCATCAATAACCCAAAGTGGGGACGCACTGGCATTAATAGAACCAATTCCGCGTATACGTATATCAGTTGCTGAACCGGGAGCACCAGATGAAGACGTTGATTGCAAACCGGCAACTGCACCTTGCATTGCTTTATCAACAGACGTGAAAGGTTTATCTGCTACTTCTGAGCCACTAATAGTTGCAACTGAACCTGTCACATTTGTTTTTTTAGTTGTACCATATGCTACAACCACAACTTCTGATAAATCAGATGAGCCTCTTTGCATTTTTACCATCATATTATTTGTGATGGGAAGTTGCAATGGAGCAAAATTGACTGCAGTAAATGATAGTGATTTTGCAGATTCCGGCACCTGAATGGTGAAACTTCCATCTTCACCAGAACTAGTACCTAACTGTGTACCCTTGACTAAAACAGATACACCAGAAAGTGGAGTGCCATTTTCATCAACAATTTTTCCCTTTACTGTTCGGGGTTGTGCTAACAGTGAACCGGCTGTCACTAGTAAGCATAAAAACAAGGTTAGAAATTTTCTCATGTGTTTAATATTTGGTTTTTAGAATGAGCACATTAAAAAAGGGGAGGTTATTTGTAATCATCCCTAAAATTTTTCTATTCAATTTTTAATTTAAGAAATGAGTACACTTAGTGAAAAAAAGCTGCACCATTCCTCATTAAAAAGTTAAATAATTTTTATTTAACAATGAGTGGTGAAGTTATTACTCCATGTGCATTTGAAAGTCTTAAACAAAATTATAATATACTTAAACAATGCTTAAAATAAAATTAAAAGAAGACATATTTAAACTTGCAAAAGCTCACTTTTATAATTAAAGAAAGTGACATTCTTTTAACCATGCTACTACCTGTTGTGGCCATTGACTTAACCATGGATCATTTTCTGCCATTCCAAAACCATGTTTACCATGATCATAAATAAATAATGCTGCAGGAATATGATTGGCCAATAATTGTTCATAATACATTATGCTGTTTTGTACGGGCACCGTTTTATCATCTCCGGCTTGAATAATAATTGCAGGTGGAGTATTAGGAGAAATATTTTTTTCTACTGAAAGTTGTTTAATTAAATCTGCACTTGAATCTTCTCCCAAAAGCATTTTTTTGCTACCTGCATGTGCATAAGGATTTTCCATTGTAATGACAGGATAAACCAAGATAGAAAATGAAGGAGTAAAAGTTTTAGGGTTTAAGGGATTCAATGTACTTATAGTTGCAGCTAAATGCCCACCCGCAGAAAAACCCATTATACCTATTCTGTTTTTTTGTATATGAAAAGAATCAGCATGATCATAAATATAATTAAGTGCTTTATTGGCGTCATTATATTGTGCCGGATAGCCATGCCCATGCAGCATTTCATCATTAACACGATAATGTAATACAAACACGTCAATACCATTTGAATTGAAAAATTTTGCAGGCTTAACACCTTCCTTCTCCCATGCTAAATACTTGTAACCGCCACCAGGACAAATTAAAATTGCAGTTCTAGGATTGTTGGAAAGTTGATTGGTTGCCAGGTAGTATTCCATATAGGGCTTAACTGTATCAAAACCATTTTTAATTATATTACTATCACTATCGGCATACAAATAAATACGTTGTTGAGCATTTACCATACTAGGTATTGAATAAATAATGAGTATAAAAAAAACAACTAAACGCATAACGAAATAAATTATAAATCAGCAATGGGAGAAAATTTGGGCACTAGTACTTTCATAATTAGCCATGCAATAATGTATGCAAAAGCACACACTAAAAATAAAATTAAATACGCAGTTTGAGGATTATTTTTAAAAGCATCCGTTAACCATCCGGCCATTAACTGCATTAATACCCCTCCTATTCCACCCGCAAGACCTCCTATACCTGTTACCGAACCAACTGCTTTCTTAGGAAACAAATCCGATACCGTTGTAAAAATATTCGCCGACCATGCCTGATGCGCAGCTGCAGCAATACAAATAACAATTAAAGCATAAATGTAAGCAGTATTGCCAAAAATTGATACATTGCCAAAATACTGAGTAGTTACTAGTATAATCGGTAACAGTGCTATAATAAACATTGCTTTCATTCTTGCTTGATAAGTTTCCATTCCTTTATTAATAAAGTACATTGGAAATCCTCCGCCGGCAACACTTCCAATAATGGCTATACCATAAACAGTAAATAAAGGCAACATTATTGCTTCACCTTGCATATTAAATTGTTTTTTCATATAGTCAGGTAGCCAAAACAATAAAAACCACCATACACCATCAGTTAAGAACTTACCTATAAAAAATGACCATGTTTGACGGTAGGCTAATAATTTAATCCAAGGTATTTTATTTTTATCAGACTTTACTTCAACATTACTTACATCATCACTGTGTATATGTTCGAATTCTGCCTTCGATAATTTTTTATGTTTAATAGGTGTTTGATAGATAGCAAACCAAAAAATCAACCATATGAGTCCAATAGCCCCAGTTAATAGAAAAGCCATTTGCCAACCCTCTAGTGAATTATTAAACCAAGTATGAGCAGCTAACCATGGTACTAATAAAGCTGCAACCATTGCACCAACATTAGCACCACTATTAAAAATACCTGTTGCCAATGCCCTTTCTTTTTTAGGAAACCATTCTGCCACAGTTTTTATAGATGCAGGAAAATTTCCCGCTTCACCTATACCAAATAAACTTCTTACAATAACATGCTGATACACTGCGCCTCCACAAAAAGCATTAACCATTCCCATAAGCGACCAAAAACTGAGCGATATAGCCAACCCTAATTTAGTACCAATTTTATCTATTATAGCCCCGGCGAATATGGTAATTGTAGCATAAAAACCGGTGAACCAAGAAGTAATTAAAGCAAAGTCAGAATTAGACCATCCATACTTATCAGACAAAATAGGTTTTAAATATCCAATTACTTGTCTGTCCATATAGTTAATAGTGGTAGAAAAAAATAACAATGCAACAATCGTCCAGCGATAGTTACCTAACTTATTTCGATTCATTAATATTAGTTATGATTTGAAAAAAATTGAACCAAACGGGCAACTTTTTCAGTTAATTCATGCATATTCCCATTATTAATTACAGAAGAAGTAATTAATTTACTTCCTAACCCTACACCAACGGCACCGGACTTACGCCATTCCATGATGTTTTCTGTATTAGCTTCCACACCGCCGGTAATTAAAAAATCAATTTTAGGAAATAAAGGCTTAATGGCTTGTACATAATGGGGCTGCAATACATTACCCGGAAAAAGTTTAAGTAACGACCATCCCGCAGAATATGCTGTGTGTATTTCTGTAGGCGTCATACAACCGGGAATCCATAAAATTTTATGCATGTAAGCAATATCTGATATATCAGCATCAAAAACAGGGCTTATCAAAACATCTGCACTTGCTTCAATAAACAATTGTGCATCGGTAGTATTGGTTATGGTACCCACACACAATAACAAATCCGGCATTGTTTTATTGCGCTCTTCAACTAAGATTTTAAAATTCGCTAGCGCTTTTTCACCCCTATTTGTAAACTCTATGGCACGAATACCACCTGCATACAAAGCCTTGCTTATTGCAATACATGTAATAGCATCATGATGATAAAACAGAGGTAGAATAATTGCATTTTTAATAATATGGGTTGTATTTTCTTGGCTAAGCATATTGTTGCATTATTTTTATAATATCGGGAATGGTTTGTTGTGTTACATCACCAAATTCATGTAATTTACCAAATGCAGCAGCAGCCGCAAAATTTATAATTTGCTGCGTTTGCATATTTTGCTCAATACCATATACCAACGCAGCCATAAAACAGTCGCCACTACCTACTTTATCTTTTACATTATTCGATTGCATTTCAGGTGAAACCCAAAATTGCCCTTCATGAAATAAACTTGCATAATATTGAAGGGAACCGTCAGGCATATCGAAACGAAAAGTATTAGCAACGGTATGGCATTTAGGAAATTGATTGATAATATAGGAAACTGTTGATTCCGCATGATGCAAATATTCATCCTTTGCCATTTTATCTTCATTAGGAAGATGCAATGGCGCACCTAATAATAAATTAGCCGACCAAATATTGCCCATAATTACGTGGCAATATTTTGCTAAAGAAGGCAATATTGTATCCGGTTTTCGGTTGGGGCTCCAGAGTGAAGCACGATAATTTAAATCGAGTGAAATGGTTATATTTTTTTTTGAAGCAGCCTCTAACATTTCTTCACAAACTTGTACAAGGGTATCATTCAACCCAGGTACAATTGCTGAAAAATGCAACCATTTAACATTGGCTAAAACATTCCCCCAATTGATTGTGCCGGGTTGCAATTCTGCAAATGCTGAGGCTTTTCTATCAAAATAAACCTGTTTATTTTTTACATCTGTTCCTTGCTGCAAAAAATACAACCCTATTCTATTTCCACCACGTTGAATTGCAGCAGTATCTATTTGTGCATGCTTTAATTGATTAATTATATCATCTGCAATAAAATTATTTGGCAAGGCTGTGCAGTAAGATACCGGCAACTTCCAATTAGCTAAAGCATGCGCTACATTTAATTCTGCACCACCTAAATACACTTGCAATTGATGTTGCGATAACCAATTGCTTGCTGCAGGTGGTGAGATTCTTAGTAACAACTCACCAAAACATAAAATTTTTTTCATTGTATTTTACTTAGTATCTATAATGCCAATAACCACTGTAAAAAATTAATCACCAATCATTCCAGATTTATGCTTTATAAAAAATGTTTAATGATTATAATATTTATTTCATTATAAAAAATCTACCAATTAAAATAGTTTTTAGCATTGTAAAAACAAATATCCAGTATTACCTTCCCTATCCAAGGTATATCATTTGGCAATTCGCCGTTTTCAATTTCTTCTCCAAATAAGTTACATAAAATTCTTCTGAAATATTCATGCCGTGGATAGGATAGAAAACTTCGTGAGTCAGTAAGCATCCCAACAAACCTACTTAACAAACCCATGTTAGAAAGCGCATTCATTTGTTTTACCATTCCATCTTTCTGATCTAAAAACCACCAAGCTGCACCAAATTGAATCTTTCCGGCAACAGAACCATCATTAAAATTTCCAATCATAGTGGCCATTAATTCATTATCGGCCGGATTCAAATTGTATAATATTGTTTTAGCCAATCGATCATCATTATCTAATTTTCCCAAAAATTTTGATAAGCTTTTTCCATACTTGAAATCACCAATTGAATCCCATCCTGTATCCGGTCCTAAAGTTTTTAACATTCTAGTATTATTATTACGCAAAGCGCCTAAATGATATTGCTGTACCCATCCTTTTTCCCAATCCCATTCAGCGAAATGCACCAACATAGCAGACTTGAATTTTCTTTGCTCTACCTCATTTAAATGTTTACCGGCATGTACTTTATTAAAAATACTATCAATTTCAGAACCGGTAAAATCTTCTGCATAAATTTCTTCTAACCCATGATCACTTACACTACAACCCATGGATGCAAAAAAATCGTGACGATTTTGCAACGCATACAAAAAATCATCGAATGACGAAATAGAAATATTTGTGATAGATTCCAGTTTTTTTACATACGCATTAAATTTTTCCGGATCAGCAACATTCATGGCATTATCAGGCCTAAAAGCAGGTAAAATAGGTATTTCAAAGGAATCGGCTTTTAATTTTTGATGATATTCTAATGTGTCAACAGGATCATCTGTAGTGCAAACAGTGTAAACATTCATTTTGCGCAATAAATTTTTTACAGAGTAATCCGGTTGATTTAACAACGCATTACAATGTTCATAAATTTTTTCCGCAGAATGTTCATTTAAAATATCGTTTATACCAAAATATCTTTTCAATTCTAAATGAGTCCAATGGTACAATGGATTCCTTAAAGTATAAGGAACTGTAGCAGCCCATTGCAAAAATTTTTCTTTATCGGAAGCATTACCGGTACAGTACATTTCACTTACTCCATTGGTACGCATTGCACGCCATTTATAATGATCTCCATATAACCATACTTGTGTAATAGTTGAAAACCGAGCATCATTAGCTATTTGCTGCGGTGATAAATGACAATGGTAATCAATAATTGGCATTTTTTCAGCATAATCATAGTATAGCTGAACAGCAGTTTTATTATGTAATAAAAAATTTTCGTCTAAAAATGTTTTCATATTTAAAATTTTACATAATAGTTTTTAAAAAAATTATAAACTCACCCCACGTTTCCACGGAATAAAATCATCTTGGTTCAGTTGAACAGCTTTAGGAATTACTTCACCACTTGCGGCTTTAATACAATATTCCAAAATCTGATTACCCATTTCTTCTATGGATAATACACCATCAATAACGGGACCGGTATTTATATCAATAATATCAGCCATTTTTTCTGCTAATAGGTTATTACTGGAAACTTTTATTACAGGACAAACAGGATTTCCGGTAGGCGTTCCTAAACCGGTTGTGAATAAAATTAAGGTTGCACCACTAGCAGCCTTGCCAGTTGTAGCTTCAACATCATTACCCGGCGTACAAACTAAATTCAAACCGGGCTTTACAGCTTCTTCAGTATAATCAAGTACATCCACAATTGGAGATGTACCACCTTTTTTTGCTGCCCCCGCACTTTTCATTGCATCAGTAATTAAACCATCTTTTATGTTGCCGGGAGAAGGGTTCATATGAAAACCCGAGCCGGATTGAATTGCGGCATTGCTATAAGCATGCATTAATTGTGTAAATTTATTGGCAATTGATTCATTATCCATTCTATCAATCAGTTCTTGCTCAACACCACACAATTCAGGAAATTCAGCCAATAAAACTTTACCACCTAAAGCTACTAACAAATCGGCGCAATAACCTACAGATGGATTGGCAGAAATACCACTAAAACCGTCACTGCCTCCACATTTAACACCTAATGTTAATTTAGATAACGGTGCAGGCTTTCTATCAATTTCATTAATCTGCATTAATCCTTTAAAAGTTTGCCGAATTGCTTCGGAAACTAAAGTTGTTTCATTACCAATTTGTTGTTGTTCAAAAACCAATAAAGGTTTATTGAATGTTGTATGATAACTTTTAATTTCATTGAGCAATTCAGCTAATTGCAAATTTTGACACCCTAAACTTATAACGGTAACACCCCCTACATTGGGATGATTAGCATAAGCAGCTAATAATTTTCCTAAAACTGCTGCATCCTGCCGAATACCACCGCAACCACCTTGATGGTTCAAAAATTTAATTCCATCCACATTTTTAAATAATCGGCGTTGAGATGGTTTTGCAATATTTTCAAATGAAACTGAATCAATTGGAATTTGCTTTTCATAAGCATCAACCAATTGCTGTGCAAAATTTTTATATTGATCTGTAACAGCATATCCCAAAGCACTATGTAAAGCCTCTTTAATTACGTCAAGATTTCTGTTTTGACAGAATACGGTTGGTATAAATAACCAATAGTTAGCAGTTCCCACACTACCATCTGCTCTATAATAACCATTAAAAGTTCTGTTTAAAAAAGCAGATACATCAGGTTTATGCCATATATATTTTTTTGATCGGTAAGCATATGGCTCGGCTGCATGTTTTAAGTTTGCAGTAGTTACTAATGATCCTGCCAAAGCGTTAGTTTGAGCCTTACCTACTAAAACACCATACATAATTACCGCATCACCGGGTTGCATGTTGTTAACGTAAAACTTATGTTTAGCTGTTATATCTTCTATTACAGTATATTCTTCATTAGCATATTCTAATTTTTCACCTTTTTTTAAATCACGCAAAGCAACAACAACATTATCATTTGGATGAATTTTAATAATAGCATTCTGCATAAATCATTTCATTTAATTAATTGAAGAAACCATTTGTTGATGCATCAATTCTTCCATAACTGTTAGCACATTATTTTGCTGCATATTGGTTAGGTATAATTCAATTTGAGTTTCTAAATTAGGCAAGAGAGCAGATTTTATATTTAAATAATTTTCGTTCGATAAAATAGTATCAATTATTGTTGAAAAATCAGCATTGCTTTTCCATAATTGATGTATTTGCAAGGCATAATCATCTTGTAATATATAAGTATTCTGTCCCTGCTGTTGAACCGGCTGTCCTTGTTCATTCACATTTGATTGCATGAAATATAAATATCCTGTAATTCCCAAGGCCATAAATTGCGGTACCGATTTAAATTGTTGCAGATATGCTTCAATTAGGGGAACATTGCGCATTTTCATTTTGGAAGTATATTGCATGGTAATATTTATCCATTGATGAGCAATGGCTGGATTTCTAAATCGATCCAATACTTGTAATGCAAATTGTTTAGCTTTTTGTTGCGTTAGTTTTTCACTTAATATAACCGGGGCAATTTCATAAAGCATTAAGTTGGTAACATAGGAAGCAAAAATGCGGTTGTCCATCGCCTCTTTAACAGTATTAAATCTTGCCAAAAATGCTAACCCACATGAAAAAGTATGCGTGCCATTTAATAAACGAAGTTTTAGTTCACGATATATGCTTATATCGTCTTCTATAATAACGCCAGCATCAGCCTTTGCAAAAGATAAAATATTTTTGGTAGAATGACGAGAAGTTTCAATGGCCCATAAACGATAAGCTTCGCTCATAATCATCAACTCATCTTCATATCCTAACTCGTGATTAAGGAATTTGGCATCATGCTGTGATAATTTTCCGGGAACAATTCTATCTACCAATGAATCACAAAAATCATTGGCTTCATTCAACCATTTCAAAAAGTCGTTGTTTAAATGATTGCGCTTTGCTAATTCAATAATAATTTCTTTTAACTTCTTTCCATTATTCACAATTAATTCAGTTGGAATAATGACCATTCCACTGCTGTCAGTGCCATTAAAAATGGTAAACCTATGATACAAAAATGCCAATAATTTTCCAGGAAAAGAAACAGGTGGTTCGGCAAAAATATCATCATCTTCCATTAATGAAATACCTACTTCTGTTGTATTGGATATTACTATTTGCATATTAGGGTTTGCAGCACAAGATAGAATGTCATTCCATTCATTGTGTACATTCAATACTCTACTAATAGCAGCATTCACCCAATATTCTTGTACTTTGACATTATTTTCAATTCCACGTACAACTAAAGTATATAATCCATCCTGTTCATTAAATGCATCAGTTGAACCGGCATTTGTGGATTTAACCACAACAATTCTACCATTAAAAAGTCCCTGTTTATTGGCTTTATCAATAAAATAATCGGGAAGTCCTCTTAATAAAACACCTGTTCCAAATTGAATAACCTTTTCCGGCAAAGAAAAAATTTCTTCACTAGGTATTGACAACTCCCTTGTTTTTTTAATAGCTGCTAAATTGCTTTTACATAATTTCATACCTGTTAATTTAAATAAGGATTCCATTTATTGCCAAATACCCAATTAGCATTAATAGCATCAGGTAACGGTGATCCCTTTGCAGTTTCTAAATTATTTTTAAACCAACTGTAATCACCACCGGCTTTATGGCAGTTATAATAGTAAACTCTATATCCCCAACGAATAATATTGTTAGTAGGAACTAAATAAATAGGCTTATTAGCCATATTTTTAGCAAAAGAACAATTAATTAAATAAAATTGAGCATCCTTGTGAAAACGGCCCAACATAAATCCATCATAACCTTGAAAAAAACAATTTTTTAAAACTGTTTTAGCGTCTTCATTTCCAGAACCATCGTGCCAAATACATGCAGGCCCGGTTGTAGCAACAAACGTGCAATTTTCAGCATAAGCCCAACCCCTTGGACAATAGAAGTCAACTCCCCCCATCATTAAGCAATCTTTAAAAAAGAACATTCCATCATTCACATTCCAAGGGCTAACAGTATCTCCACCATAAGCTTTTAAAATGCAATTCAATACTTTTAAACACGTTGTTGCAAATGTTCTTAATGCCATTTGGTGACCATCTTTCCTAATTGTTTTTGAAAAATTATTCAAACTATCATTTTCACAAGGAACCACCTTAGTATTATTCTCAAATCCGTAAGTATTTTGAATAGTTACATTTTCAATAGTAATATCATTTCCACTGATATTTACAGTTGCAACACCCCAATCATCAGTATTTTTACAACGCCAAATATCTCGTGCTATAGCTTGTGTAATAATCGTAGTAGTTTTATCCTCACCCAAAAAATGAATATTGTTTTTAGTTATATAAATTTTTTCTTTATAAGTTCCTGAATCTATTAAAATAACGTGCTTATGATGATTACTACTATCAATTGCATTGATAGCAAGTTGAATATTTTTAAAACAATGGGGTTTGGTTTTACTTACATGCAAAGTATCAACCGCTTCAGCAAACAACAAGTTGTTATGAGTGCCGCAAAGGATGATTAATAAAATGAAATATTTTATGCTAACTTTTCCCATTTTTTACTTGTTGAATTAACCATTGAATCCAATCTTCAGCGGCCACATAATTATTAAATTGTATAGGCAATTTCCTTCCATCAATAAACTCGTTGTACAACCATGGATCACCGGTAACAAACACTGTACCCCTTCCATACTTTGTTAAAGCCATTACCACTACTCCATTCTTTTTTAGAATAGCCTTTGCAGGATATTTTATAGAAATAGAACAAATACCCTTTTGATATATTAATTCAGCATTCGGTAATACCTCATTATTTTTAGATACGTTTATTACGCCTTCTATAAATTGATTAGCAGAAAAGTGCTGATAACTATCTTCATTCACTTGAATACCAAATTGGCTGAGCAACAAATTCATGTGCTTAAATTCTGAATTCCCTTTATCATTATGCAAAACACATAAAACACCACCCTTATATACCCAATCTCTTAGAAAATTAGCTGTAGAGATATTCATAAAATTAGGATTAGGATTCTCACTAGAATCATCCGCATCTACAATTAAGTAAATGCCATTGAGTGGCAAATTATTTTTGGATGGCATTTCAGCCAATTGTTTTGTAGTAACCCCATATTTTTGAAAAAGAAATTGCAAAGTTGAAAATCCACCATTATTCATTTCATTCCATTTATAATGAAAAGGCACTAGAGTTCCGGTTATATCAACTTTTTTTTCAGCATTAAAATAATCATCTAACACAACAGTGACACCTTTACCCTTGTTAGAATGTTTGTACAAATCCATTTCAATATCCATTAAAATAAAAGCGCTAATTCCTTTGCTATCATTAGTAACTACAGGTTCACTGCAATAATATTGATAACTTCCATCGCGATAAGGGTTGCCACCTAATCCACTCACCTTAACTGTATTAGTTAAAAAAAAGGAATCATTTTTTTCAATAACAAAATGGCGTGTTATACCTTTATACGCTTTATTAATTACAGTTTTATATTTTTCATCAATCCACTTAAAACGCAATGCCTTTAAAATGGTATATGTAAACATGCAACTTGCTGATGATTCTAAATAATTACCATTATGGTTTCCATAATTCAAAACGTTCCACCATGTACCGGTTTTAACATCTTGTACAGCGGCAACAGCTTTTACAAAATCATTTAATAAAACTTTTAATGAGTCATAATAAACATTAGTCGTTGGAAAATTTTCTAAAACATCAACTAATGCCATTCCATACCAACCCATTGTCCTTCCCCAAAAATTGGGGGAAGTTCCGGTAATTGGATTACTCCATTTTTCTTTACAATCAGCATCCCATGCATGGTATAGAAGGCCATTAACTTTATTACGCGCTTTATAAGTAATCAATAAAAATTGTCTAGCTATATCATTAAAATTTTCTGTTTGGTGAAAAGCAAAGGCATAATGTGTATAAAATGGATGAGCCATATACATTCCATCTAACCACATTTGTTGTGGATAGCGAGCTTTATGCCAAAAGCCGCCTTCTAAAGTTCGAGGCTGATTTTTAAGCTGTTGATACAAACATTGAACAGCATTGAAATAATTTTGATTTCCAGTAATTTGATAAAGCGATAAAAAAATATTCCCACCTAATAGATTGTCGAGATTAAAATCATTGATTTGATAGGTCTTTATTGTATGCCCACTATCTAGTAAAAAGTTATTCGCAACGTTTTGCACAAATTGAAAATATTTTCTTTCACCAGTATATTGCCATAAAGCCATTATAGCTTTTAACTGTATGGCATTTTCATAGGTCCATTTATCATTTAATGCTTTCTGGTTGGCAGTTGTGCAAACAACATTATTAGCAAACTTTTCAGACAAAATAATATTCCTGCAAAAAACTTTTTGCAAAAAAAATAAGGTAAACAGAAATATTATTTTCGCTTTCATAACTATTCAGTAACAGTTACAACATTTGGCTCTGTACCAAAACCTGTTTTAATTAATTGTAAAGCATTTTGTTTTGGTATATTTTTAAATTGAATGTTTTTTGTGCGAGGTCCCTGCAACTCAACCATCAATTCAGTTGACTTATTGAAATTAAAATGATTGAACATAATATTTTCAGCATTCAATATATAAACCAATGGTCTGGATAGCTTTGCAGTAAGTGTACAATTATTTATTTGAATGTGTTTGGCTTCTTCAATATCGATACCTGACTGTGTTTGCATTTGTAAATTATTGAAAACCACATTTTGAACAGGCATTTCAGGAATACCTCTTATAAATATTGCTTTTGAAGCGCCATTACATACAATGTTGTTGATATAAAAATTTTTAAAGACGGGGGTAGCTTCTGTAATAGGTAAAACTTCAACTTTTGGGGGTGTTCTTTCTTCGCCATATAAAGGTACCGGATCTTGGGCTGCATAATACATATCAAACAATACAGCTTCACCAATAATATCTTTCAAATTAATATTGGCAGTATAAATATTTTCAACTACACCGCCCCTTCCCCTAACTGTTTTAAAACGCAAACCAATATCGGTACCCATAAAACTGCAATTGCGTACATACAAGTTTTTAGCACCACCGCTCATTTCACTACCAATTACAAAACCACCATGTGCATGATATACCAAACAATTTTGTATTAATGCATTTTGCGTTGGCATATTCCTTTTCCTACCCGATGTATCGCGGCCGCTTTTAATGCAAATTCCGTCATCACCTACATCAAATGTACTGTTCTCCAAAAACACGTTACTACAACTTTCAATGTCAATTCCATCACCGTTTTGTGCATACCAAGGGTTTTTAGCATACACATTACGAACAGTTAATTGATTACACATGAAAGGATGCAGACACCAGGCAGGTGAATTTTGAAAAGTAACCCCTTCCAATAAAACATTAGTACAAGCAGTAAACACCAACAAATTAGGCCGTAAAAAAGTCTTAATGGAATCAAAGTCTGAAAGTTGCATACCTTCTTTCAAAACACCCGCATTTTTTATTTGCGCACCTCGATAAGTTTCAATGGTTGGATACCAAGTTTTTTTATCGTTACTTAAAATACCACCACTATTAATTAATTTTTGCCATTGTGTTGTGGTGAGTTTATCTTTTTTTACCATCCGCCAAGCGTCTCCATTACCATCAATAATCCCGCTTCCGGTTATGGCAATATTTACCGCATTATTTGCAGAAATGGGCGATTGATTTCGAGCTGCCGGTTGCCCTTCCCAGTTACTTTCAATTAATTTGTAAGCACTATAATCAGCAGTAAATTGTAAAATAGCACCTCGATTTATAAATAAGTTTACATTGCTTTTTAATTCAATAGGACCTGTCATCCAGAAACCATTGGGCACTTCAACAACTCCACCGCCATTTTTATTACAGGCATTAATGGCATTTTGAATAAATTCAGTATTTAGCGTTTTTCCATCATTAACGGCACCAAACTGACGTATATTGAATGTATCTTTTGCAAAATGAGGCTCATAAACAATAGGTAATTCATATTCAAACTTGTTATCGAAACCGGATTTTAAAAGTGCATCTCTTAAAGGCAATTTCAATTCGTTAATGGCGCAACATACAAGCGAAGCCATATACTTGGCACCAAATGAAGAAAAATGCGTATCATCAGTTCTTCCATTAAAACAAGCATTATAATGGCGAGGGGGAATCCACAAATAAAGATTCTTTGAAGTCTCGGGGCCAAATTGACGTAACAAATTTTTACTTAAAGTAAATAAATCAATATAGGCTACATCCAAAGAATCAGCAACTACTTCTACAACCTCCGGATAATCGCCATGCATTTTCTCGTCCACTAAACCATTCTGCAAAAATTTACGTCGAGCTACAGGACTTAATAAAACGGGAATTCCTTTTTTCTTTTTAACATCATTTACAAACCGGATTAAATTGTCCTTGTATGCTCCCTGAGCATCGGAATATCTTTTAGGATCTTCTTTTTTTTCATCATTATGTCCAAATTGAATAAAAACATAATCACCCGGTTTAATTTGCTGCACAACGGCATCCCATTTCCCTTCATCAATATAGCTTTTTGTACTACGCCCGTTTACAGCTTTGTTTTCAACAACTACCGAATGATTAAAAAATTGCGGCAAATACATACCCCATCCCTTTTCAGGATTATCTTCTAATGGTTTATTAGCCATAGTGGAGTCGCCTACCAAAAAAATAGTGATTTTATCATCTTGCATTTTAAAAGCGACCAAAATGCATATAAGAAAAAAGGCAAGCAGTTTTTTCATTTCATTCTATTTATTGCGCAACAAAAAAACAGTTAATAATTTATAAGGTAATTCTTAGTTTTTAAATGAAGAAAATGTTGTTGAGTCATCTTCTAAAAAAAAATATTTTTTACCTATAAAAATCATAAGCGATGCTACAATTATATTCACGAATAATAAAGGTTTTGAAGAATTATTTTTACGCAATCGTTCCCGATATCGATAACAAAAAACTGAAGAAATTAGGCGAACATCCCATACAAAAATTTGCACACCGATTGCATTTCAAAAAGTCGTAAAAAAAGAGTTTCTTTATAGTCGTTAAATTCGAAACAGACCGATTATAATAAGATTAAATTGTGTATTGTAATCCTTAAACCTGTTTGTAATAGCCAATATGAAATTTGAAGCAGTTACCATAAAAGACATTGCTAAAGCGTTGGGCTTATCAACCTCCACAGTTAGCCGTGCACTACGCGATAGTTATGAAATTAGTGAGGAAACCAAACAACTTGTATTAAATTATGCTAAGGAAATTAATTACCGTCCTAATCCCATTGCATTAAGTTTAAAAGAAAAACGCAGTCGTTCAATAGGCATAATTGTTTCAGAAATTGCCAATAGCTTCTTTTCTCAAGCCATTAATGGAATTGAATCGGTTGCGCATTTACATGGCTATAATGTTATTATAACTCAGAGCAAAGAAAGTTATGAAAGAGAAATTGCCAATATTCAATATTTATCAAGTAGATCAGTAGATGGATGTATCATTTCCGTTTCAGCAGAAACCAAAGATTATACCCATATTACAGAATTATACGAAAGAAATTTGCCTATTGTTTGTTTTGACAGAGTAATTGAAGCTTTAAACACATTTAAAGTAACGGTAAATAGTTTTGATGGTGCATACAATGCTACCACCCATTTAATAAAAAATGGCTTTAAAAAAATAGCTATGTTAAGTGGATCACCTGTATTATCCATTAGTAAAGATAGGTTATCCGGATATCGTCAAGCATTAATAGATAATGATATTGAATTGAACGAAAATTATGTTGCCTATTGCCAACACGGGGGATTAATTTATGAAGAAGTTGAAAAAGCTTTGAATTATTTATTGAAACTAAAACCTAAACCCGATGCAATTTTTGCCGGAGCAGATAAACTTACTACTAACTGCATGCGCTATTGCAAAGCAAGCAATATTGAAATTCCAAAACAACTGGCTTTAATTGGTTTTAGCAATTTAGACTTTACTGATTTACTTTGTCCGCCCTTATCGGTAGTTCGCCAACCGGCTTTCGAAATGGGACGTATATCAGCAGAGCTGCTCATAAAAATGATTGAAAGCAAACGACCTATTACTGATTTTGAGTCGAAAATATTACCGGCGGAAATTTATGCAAGAGCTTCCACAGAACCCATAAACACACAGAAAAAAAAGCAAAAATAATTTCATAGCATTTAATGATTAATCGGTTGTGGCACCCAACTACCAAAAATGTCTTTCAATGTATAATTTTCTGCATCGGAAGCAGATAATTGTTTTACCCAAGTATAACGATTGAGTGGATTGGCACCGGGACCATAATTATTAAATTCTGCGAATCTTGCTGTTTTTTCATTTGCAGGATTTTTCCAGTTATTCCAACCTTGCGGAATAACATGTTTATCCATGTAACAATGAATATATGTTACACTAGCATAAGGCTGCCAAGGTCGCCCCAATGAAACATTATGTAAACTGCTATCTGCTAACAATGTGCAGTTTCTAAAAACAAATCCATAAGGAATTTCACGAGGTGTAGATGCAGCAGTAACGTGCGAATTTTTCTTACTATAAATTGTACAACTATCAAACACGGCAGTTGCAGGTCCAAAAATAAAATCGGTAGTTCCTTCAATGTAACAATTATGATAATATTGTCTACTACTAGGTCCGCTACAAAATAATACATCTTGAAAACCGGTTATAGCGCAGTTGTAAAATGTAGCTTTGTCGCCATAAACATAAAGGGCTACAGCTTGACCGGCATAAAATCCTGCATTATTTTCGAAATGAATATTTTGTGCAGTAAAATTTGAAGCATAAATAAAAAAGCTGGCCGATGTCCAGGTATTAATAGTATCACCATTAGGTAAATGCAAGC
Organism: Hydrotalea sp.; assembly: GCF_049968455.1. Lineage (NCBI taxonomy): Bacteria > Pseudomonadati > Bacteroidota > Chitinophagia > Chitinophagales > Chitinophagaceae > Hydrotalea > Hydrotalea sp. The sequence continues at coordinate 121,121 of NZ_JBMFQT010000002.1, forward strand.
CACTATGATTGTTATAGGAAACAACTACATCATTTTTGTTTTCGCCTACAAGCGATACAAATTGTTTTCCCGAATCTAATATCAGCCGCTCTTTATATATGCCCTTCTTTACAAAAACGATAAACGGCTTTGTATTATTACAAGGTATTGCATTCAATGCTTGCTGAATTGTGGTATAGTTCCCACTGCCATCTTGTGCAACAACAATCTTATTGATTTGTGCTGATAGATGTACGCTTATGAAAAGCGTAAAAAACAAAATTAAATTTATTTTCATAAAATTTTTTTTTAAATTTTAAAGGCTACTGAGAACAGCAGCCTTTAAAAGGTATAATCCAACTAACGAAACCACAACATATTTTAATAACCCGGATTTTGGGTTAAATTATAATTTGCATCACGAGCCGGCTGGGGAATTGGTAATAATTCTGTTTTATTGGGAGTGAACCCGGTTGCAAACCTTGCCAATGCTGTTGTTGAAATAGCACTACTTACCCAAGTAATTTTTGTTGTATTGGCAGGAGTAGTAGAGGGGGCAGGTTTATACAAAGAGTTTGCCCAAATAGTATAATCATCACCGTTCGCCGTTTTATAATAATACATTGATTTAGGAAGATTAGCATAAATACCTGATGAATTTGACATGGCAGTTAATGCATTTTTGGTATTGGTAAGAACTGTGTTAATTAGATTCCAACGAATTAAATCGAACTTACGAACACCTTCGCCACCCAACTCTAAAGAACGTTCTTTTACAATAGCATTAAAAAAGTCAGATTTGCTTAAGCCGGCTGGCAAATCAACTGCTGCATTGGGTGAATTAATGGGTTGACCATATCCCCTTCTACGCACCATATTGATTGCATTGTAAGCAGCAGCAGTAGGGCCATTTAATTCATTTTCAGTTTCAGCAAACATTAGCAAAACATCGGAATATCGCAATATTTGCCATTTTAAACCCAAGTATTGAGTTTTATCGGTTGGTGAGATGGTAGGATTACTAATCCAGTCACGGCGATATTTGCCATCATTAATAGCAGTAATGGTTTGTCCTGTTTTAGTTATACCATCAGCGTTAACAATATAAGGAGCACAGGTAACATCGCGACGTAAATCAGTAGAATCAAATAAGTAAAAATAAGTAGGAAGAATATTAATAGATTTATTGCCATTTCCATTAACAGTGGGTCCATCATAATACCCTAATTTACTATCGGCAGTACCGTTGGCACCTACTGCAGAAGCCTGAAACATTAATTCGCCATCAGGGTCACTTACAGCTCGAGCACAAACATAGTTTTTAAATAAATTTTTGAAACTTGGATTTAAGTTATGTTGACCTGAGGTAATAATATCATTGCATTCATCATGTGCTATTTGGTAGTACTTTAAATAATCAGCACTTCTTTCCATTACACCTGAAGTGTTGCGTAATGAGTACCCACCCCTAAATAATGCAATTCTCGCTCTTAAGCCTTTAACTGTGCCTTTCGTAATTCTTTCATCAATGGGGTCACCAATTGATGCTAAATCGTTTCTCCAAGGAACTAAATCTTCAGCAGTTTTTAAATCAGAAATAATTCTATCATACAGAGAATCTCTATTTACACGAGTAGGGAAAGGATTTGCACCGGCAATTTGTGAAGCAGGTTGAAAATCAGCAGGTAAATCGCCCCAATTACGAATAGCTTCAAAATAAAATTGTGCTCTTAAAGTTAATGCTTCGCCCAACATTCTTTGCAATTCCTTTTTCTCTTGATCTGTTCCATTGTTGTACTGAGACATTGTAGGAATATTGTATATACAAATATTGGCAAATTCAATACCGCGGAATAATTGTTGAAAAGGATTATTTAATTGAGCATTTCCCGGAGTTGCTTGATAACGGGCAATATCCCGACGGTCGTTATCAGGATTTCCGGTAGGACCTTGTGTTTCATCATTATCAACTGTGTAATACAAACTTAAACGAATACCATAACCCTGATCGCCTGAAAGCTGTGCGTATACACCTGCTAAAGCCTGATAAGCATGGGGCACATCACTAAACACCACATTGGTTCCATAGGAAGTAATGGGCATTTGATTTAAGAACTTTTTACATGAACCCAAGAATATGGTTGTCATAATCAATGAGACCAATACAACCCGGTTATAGAATGATTTTATTTGCATAATTGAAGCAATTTTAATTTTTACAAATCATTAAAAAATTACGTTTACACCAAAAATGTAGGTTTTGTTTTTTGGAAAAGCGGAATAGTCTAAACCAGGTGTAGTTAAATTCTGACTAACACTCACTTCCGGGTCATAACCAGAATATCTGGTTAATATAGCTACATTATTCAATGTGGTATAAAATCTTAATCTATTAATTTTAAGCTTACGCAGTGCTTTGGGGGCTAAAGTATAACCTAAGGTTATATTGTTTATTCTTAAAAATGATCCATCTTCAATAGCCCAAGAATGTAAGTAGAATGCACCACTACTAGTTAAGGGACTCCAAATTTTAGCATTGCTATTTAAAGCAGCTAGTTGTGTAGGATCTTTAACGGTATTACCATTGGCATCAATATTCGTAAACCGATTATCCATAATGGCTAACAAGTTAGAATTAGGAATATATCCGTTTGAAAATTCAATTTTATTGGCATTATAAACACTGTTACCATAAACGAAATTGATAAAGATGCTCATATCGAAATTTTTGTAACTAAACTGCTGATTAAGACCTCCGAAAAATTTTGGCTGAGATGTTCCTAAAATTTTTCTATCATGATCTAAATCAACAACACCATCACCATTTAAATCTTTTAATTTTAAACTACCCGGCTGCGGATTTCCAATGATGCTGGCATCATTTACCACACCTTGCTTTAAAGTGTAGGTTTGTGTAGTAGCATTATAATCAAAGTCGCTTACTTTATAAAAACCATCAGTAACAAATCCATACATGGCCCCTACAGGTGCAGCCACTTGAATGATGTAATCAGATGGTTGACCAGAAACACCCCATCCTGCACTTTGCAAGAAAGAAGTTTGTCCTTTTGCTAAAGCAACTACTCTATTTTGATTGAATGAAAGATTGAAGTTGGCATTCCATGTGAAATTCTTTTTTTGCATTATCATACTGCTAATCTGAAATTCAACACCTTTATTGGTAGTTTTTCCAACATTCTGCAATTGTGTTGCATAACCATATGTAGAGGCAACGGGCACATTCAATAAAAGATTTTTTGTGGAGTTAGAATAGTAATCAACTGTAAACTGTAATCTGTCATTAAACAACGACAAGTCTAACCCTAAATTTCTGTTTATAGTGGTTTCCCATTTTAAATAAGGATTTACTAAGCTGGCAGAAGTGTACCCATAAACAGTTTGATTGTTTATACCGTAATAGCTCACATTATTATTAAATGCATCTAAATATAAGTAATCAGCAATACGATTATTACCCACGGCACCATAGCCAACCCTCAGTTTCATATCGCTAATAAACTTCACTGTTTTCATGAATTTTTCTTTTTTAACACGCCATGCTGCCGATGCTGCCGGGAAATAGCCCCAACGCATATCTGGTGCAAATTTGGAAGAGGCATCTGCCCTCATGTTAACCGAGAATAAATATTTTTGTTGGTAAGCGTAATTCATACGCCCAAAAAACGACAATGAGGTATAGTTAGTGATAATTTGTTTAGGATAACCTGTAAAGCTTGTTCCTAAACTTAAATCTGTGAAAGCTTTATTAATCGGAGTAAATGTAGGAATACTTTTGAATAAATTATATTCTGATTCTGTACGAACTTGATAAGTTTCTTGTCCCAACAAAAAATCAATATCATGTTTACCTTTAATGTTTTTTAATGAATAGGTGAATACGTTTGAATTGTTGATAGAGGTACGGTTAATAGTATCTAATTCAACAACAGGTTTTGCACCACCTTGAATAATAGATAATGGGCTAATTGAATCGCTATATTGGCGATTAATGTAATGGTTATAATCATAACCAAACGTAGTACGGAAGGTTAAATTTTTAGTTATTTGGTAACTAGCATAGCCAGAAAAATTAAACCCATCTGTTGTTTTCTTTCTATATTCTGCATTAGAAAGTGCAATAGGGTTTACTAAGAACAAGCCATTACCAGTGCTATTGTCCACTAAACTAAGATCAATTACATCTGGAGTACTAATGTTAGGAGAAAGGAAAGGGCGATATTTAACAGTGTTACGCAAGCGGTTATATGTTGATCCATTTGGAGAAGAAGTTCCTGCACCATAAACATTTTGATTTAAATAACGCAAGGTACCACCCACTTTAATTTTTTACCAATACGTTGATCAACTCGAAGATTAATAATATTACGGTAGTATTTAGAATTTAATACAGTTGTAATATCGCTATTGTTAGTATAGCTTAAATTGAATGTAGTTTTACTATTGCCACCATTCACACTTACGTTATTGGTTTGCAACATCCCATTTCTACCCAATACTAATTTTTGCCAATCAACAGGAGGAATTGATTTATATACAGAAAGTGTATCCCAAGTAGTTCCATATGTTTTGGCAAAAGTGGCACTATCTGTTGTATTATTACGGGAACGCTCATAATTCCAACGAATAAATTCCCAAGGGCTCATTACGGGTAATTCTTTGGCTAATTTTTCCAAGCCAACAAAACCATTATATGTCATACGCAGTTTCCCCTGTCTGCCTCCCTTAGTGGTGATAATAACTACACCATTAGCACCTCTAGCTCCATAAATAGCAGTTGCGGCTGCATCTTTTAGTACATCAATGCTTTGAATATCTTGTGGCGCCAAAGTTGACAATGCATTCTCAACCTGTACACCATCAACAATATATAAAGGTGAATTATCCTGCGTAATAGAACCGCCTCCACGAACCCGAATAGTAATATTTGCATCAGGTGAACCCTCGGAACTGGTAATTTGAACCCCTGCCAATCTTCCGGCCAAAGCCTCGGCAGCAGAATTAATAGGAATATCTTTTAAATCTTTTGCACCTACTGAGGAAACGGAGGCTAATAAATCTTTTCGTTTTACTGACTGGTAACCAATTACTACAACTTCATTACCCACATCATTCGTGCGGCTAAGTTTTACATTTACCATACCATTGCTTTTAGGTTCAATGGTTTGTGAAGTATATCCTACATAACTAATTACTAAACTGTACTTATTTTCATTATTCGGAACAGCTAATGTAAAGTCACCATTTTTATCCGTTTGAACTCCTTTTTTTGAGCCGGCAATCATTACTGAAGCACCGACTAAAGGTTCATTGTTTTCTCCAGAAACATGGCCTTTAATAATTTTACCTGATGTTTGTGCCGAAACACTAAAACATAGGGTTAATAGCATACAAACTAGTGCAGCAAGTTTTTTCATAAAGCAATTTGTTTTTCCTTGTAACAAATAAATAAGCATTATTAATATGCTTACTCAGCAATCGTATAGCAGATTTGGCACTTCAATGCTAAACAGATATTTCGTATTAGCATAGTATTAACAATACTTTTTTTACGCAAACGTTCCCGATAACGATGTAGTTCGTAGCATAAATTCATTAAATTTAATATTCATTCAATTTTATTGAAATTGCATTCATTGTGTTAATTTTAATATAAACCAAAAACCATGGAAAGCTTTTATACTAATGTTACTATTCGATGGAGCGATTTAGATCCGAATTTTCACGTAAGGCATAGTGTGTATTATGATTGGGGTGCTTACGCAAGAATGAATTTTCTTACTTATGCAGGCATTAGTCTTTCTTTATTAATGCAACATCGTATTGGAGTTATCTTATTAAGAGAAGAAGCTATTTTCAAAAAAGAAATTCATTATAATGATATTGTAAAAATCTCCATTAAAATGCGCAGTATAACCGCTAGTGGCGATAGATGGAGCCTACAGCATGAATTACAAAACAGCAATGGAATCATACATGCAATTATAAATATAGATGGTGCATGGATGAATACTGAAATACGAAAATTAGTAGCCCCTCCTTCATCGTTTCAAGAAATGTTTCTAACCATTCCTAAAACCAATGATTTTAAAATAGTATAAGTTTACATTTTAGAAATTGCTAATTCTAATCCTCGCAATTCTGCTAAGCCCCTTAATCGGCCAATAGCTGAATAACCTGGATAAGTTTTTTTATGCAAGTCATCTAACATTTGGTGGCCATGATCAGGGCGCATAGGAATACATACTTTCCTGTGTTGCATGATTTGCCAAATTGTTTTTACAACCTCATACATATTTATATCGCCTTCTAAATGATTGGCTTCATAAAAATTACCATCGGCATCACGCTTTGTGCTGCGTAAATGCAAAAAATGAACATGATTGGCAAATCGTTTTAACATGGCTACCAAATCGTTACCGGGACGTACACCTAAAGATCCTGTACAAAAACATAATCCATTTACCGGCGAAGGTGCTGCTTGAATAATGGCAGCTAAATCTTCTTCGGTACTTACAATACGAGGTAATCCCAACAATGTGTAAGGCGGATCATCTGGATGAATGGCCATTTTTAAGCCAAGCGATTCTGCCACTGGTACCACTTGTTGTAAAAAATAAAATAAATTTTGTTGTAATTGTTCTGCATCAATTGCTCTATACTCGTTTAATGCCTGTAAAATTTCATCAGGCGTAAAACTAACTTCACTTCCCGGCAACCCCAATAATGTATTGTTATATAGAATTTCTCTCTCTTCCTCTGTCATGGATTGATAATATTCCCATGATTTTGCCTTTTCCTCTGCACTGTATTCAACATTAGCAGCAGGCCGTTTTAACATATATAAATCAAAAGCCATAAATGCTTTTCTGTTAAAATACAAGGCTTTGCTACCATCTGGCATTGGATAATTAACATTGGTACGCATCCAATCTAAAATGGGCATGAAATTATAGGTAATTACTTCCAAACCACAAACAGCCAAATTTTTTAAACAGGTTTTATAGTTTTCAATGTATTGATGAAAGTTTCCTTTTTGTTTTTTTATGTCTTCATGAACGGGTAAACTTTCCACAACTTTCCAATGCAAGCCAACAGCTTCTATCATTTTCTTTCGTTCAGTAATAGCATCTACACTCCACACATCACCAACCGATATTTGGTGCAATGCAGTTACCACACCACTACATCCGGCTTGTTTTATATCCATCAAACTAACCAGATCATTGGGACCAAACCAGCGCATGGTTTGCTGCATTAAATATTTTTCATTCATGGTACATATAATTTCATGTTATAAAATTTGCCGGTGAAGAATCACCGGCAATAACTAAACAACTAAATAAGCAAATTAAAAAAAATAGCGCTATAATTTAAACATTGGAATAATAAACCGTTAAATATCTTAATGTATGAGAGTGAAATGTCAAACATCTTATTTTATATTTATAATTTTTTTGTGAAAGATTTTTAACCCATGTCGTAATTATATAGTCAAGTACTATTTGTATAAATAATCATAGGGCAATGCAGTTAGTTTATATGTTAGAATTAGTTTAACACAACAGTAATCATTGTGGGTTTCGATGCACCTAGTTCAATATGCCTTTTATCAGGTAATGATCTCCCAAAATAAATATTGATTTTCCCTTTACGTAAATAAGTTTCACCTTTATCATTCACCAATTGGAACATATCGGGCGTAATTGTAAAATAAACAGTTGAAGCACCTTGAGCAGGTATTGCCACTTTTTTAAATGCTTTCAAAGCATATATAGGCGCATTCGCCGGTGCATTTTCATACTGAACTTACAATTACACTGCCTCTAAAGGCAATATTTACGAACACCCAAACATCAATGGTTTCAAATTTCAAATAAAGGCATTAGCATGCAACTGCAACCCATTACCTGCAGTGAACCCGTTAATCCTTCTTTTTTAGGTTGGCGGCAAACACATTTGTATGGATATGCGTCAACGCAATTAAATTTTACCCCAACAAACTCTAATGAAAAAGCGGGTTTAATTGTTTTTCAAAATGAACATGCTTTTTATTATCTCTGTCAATCTGTAAATAAAAATAAAGAACCCGTTATTCAACTATATCGAGGCGATACAAGTAGCCTTAATAATAATATGCAACTAATTACCGAAAGAAAAATACCATTGAATCATTCATTACAGCTTAAAATTAATGCCAATGGTGCTACCTATGATTTTTATTATTCCCTTCAACCCAATCATTGGCAATTATTACAGCAAGGAGTTGATGCTAAGCCATTAAGCACACAAGTAGCAGGCGGTTTTGTAGGTTGTGTTTATGCTTTATATGCCACTTCATTAAAACAAACAACTAGTAACCAGGCAAACTTTCGGTGGTTCAAAATTTGTAATAACGATAAAACATACATCAATAACGGCAATAATATTTGTAAAGAATAAACAAAATTGTCCATCCACCACATTTCCCTAATTTTGTTATACTAACACTTGTTCGTATGACTGATTTAGAATTTAATAAGAATGAAGACTGGATGAAGCTATTGAATAGCGCAGTTAAAAAAGAGAAAGAAAAAATAAAAAATGGTGGCGGAAAATCGGCCATTGAAAAACAACACCAAAAAAATAAACTTACCCCTCGCGAAAGAATAGCCTATTTAATTGATGAGCATACAGAATTTATAGAGTTGGGGACATTTGCAGGATATGAAATGTATGCAGAAGAAGGCGGCTGCCCGGCAGGTGGAACCGTTGGAGGAATAGGAATTATTAAAGGTCGTCAATGCGTTATCGTTGCAAATGATCAAACCGTAAAAGCAGGTGCCTGGTTTCCAATTACCGGAAAAAAAAATTTACGATTACAGGAAATTGCAATGGAAAATAAATTACCGATTATTTATTTGGTTGATAGTGCCGGTGTTTATCTTCCATTACAAGACGAAATATTTCCTGACAAAGAACATTTTGGTCGCATTTTTAGAAATAATGCAAAAATGAGCGCAATGGGCATTACACAAATAGCTGCCGTAATGGGTGCTTGTGTTGCCGGCGGTGCCTATTTACCCATAATGAGCGATGAAACATTAATGGTTGAAGGAAATGGCTCCATTTTCTTAGCCGGTTCGTATTTGGTTAAAGCAGCTATAGGTGAAGTTATTGACAATGAAACTTTGGGTGGGGCTATTACACATACCGAAATTAGTGGCATTGCCGATTACCGATTCAAAACTGAACAGGAATGTTTGAATCACATAAAAAAAATCATTCAACAATTAGGAGGTTCACCCAAAGCCGGCTTTAATAAAATTAAATCCCATGCCCCTTTTAAAAATCCGGAAGAAATTTATGGCATTATGTCGGTTGATAATGCCAAACCATATGATATGCATGAAATAATAGAACGCATTGTTGATGCGAATGAAAACGGTACCGGCAGCTCATTCGAACCCTTTAAAAACGATTATGGAAAATCCATCATCTGTGGGTATGCACGTATTGAAGGATGGAGTGTAGGTATTGTTGCCAATCAGAGGTTAATAACAAAAAACAGAAAAGGCGAATTACAAATGGGCGGTGTTATTTATAATGACAGCGCCGATAAAGCAGCGCGATTTATAATGAACTGCAATCAGAAAAAAATACCACTTGTTTTTTTACAAGATGTAACCGGATTTATGGTAGGTAGTCGAAGTGAACATAGTGGTATTATTAAAGATGGCGCTAAATTAGTTAATGCAGTTGCCAATTCAGTTGTTCCAAAAATTACCATTATTATAGGTAATAGCTTTGGAGCTGGAAATTATGCCATGTGTGGCAAAGCTTATGATCCTCGTTTTATTTATGCTTGGCCAAGCGCAAAAATCGCTGTAATGGGTGGTGAACAAGCAGCCAAAACCATGCTACAAATTCAAGTAGCCAATTTAAAAGCACAGGGCAAAACAATTTCAAGCGAAGAAGAAAACAAGTTATTAAATTCATTAAAAGAAAAATATAATGCACAAACAACTGCATATTATGCTGCTGCACGGTTATGGGTTGACGAAATCATTGATCCAGTATTAACCAGAAAATATATTGCAAATGGCATTACTGCAGCTAATGAAAATGCCGATATCCCGGAATTTAAAACAGGCGTTTTCCAGGTTTAATTTATAAATGCATAAAAACATGAAATCATATCCCATTTATCAGGTTGATGCATTCACTGACCATTTATTTGGCGGCAATCCTGCGGCAGTTTGTCCGCTTAAATCATGGCTTCCCACTGAGGTGATGCAACAATTAGCCATGGAAAACAATTTATCGGAAACTGCATTTTTTGTACAACACAATGATGAATTTGAAATCAGGTGGTTCACACCTGAGGTTGAAATTGATTTGGCAGGGCATCCAACTTTAGCAACTGCATTTGTTATTTTTAATATTTTGAAATTAGCCAAACATCGCATTCAATTTAAAAGTAAAAGTGGTTTATTAATTGTTGAGAAAAAAGACGATTGGTTAGTAATGAACTTCCCTTCAAGAATGCCCGAGCAAGTACATAACATTCCCCATCATTTATTAAAAGGATTTAACATTGCGCCACAAAGTGTATGGAAATCGAGAGATTATTTATTGGTTTACCCGAATGAATCAACAATTCAACAATTAATACCCAACTTTGTAGAACTAAACCAACTAAATACTTTAGGCATAATTGTTACTGCTGAAGGTAATGAAACCAATTTTGTGTCTAGGTTTTTTGTACCCAATTCAGTGATCGGTGAAGATCCTGTTACCGGTTCGGCACATGCTACTTTAATTCCTTTTTGGAGTAAAGTATTAAACAAGCAACAACTAACAGCCAAACAAATATCCAAAAGAGGCGGCACCTTACTTTGCGAAATGCACCATGAAAGAGTACATATTTCCGGCAAAGCAACTTTATACATGAAAGGAGAATATTATTTGGCAGAATAAAAAAATTATAGATTGATTGAGGTTAATTATTGTGTGCCACAAAACAATTATTAGTATGTTTACCGCATGCAAAAACAACAACCTTCTCTTGTTATCTTTACTGATGGCGCAGCAAGGGGTAATCCCGGACCCGGCGGATATGGTATTGTTATGTTTTGGGGGCCACATAAAAAAGAATTATCAGCCGGTTATCGTTTAACTACCAATAACCGTATGGAATTAATGGCAGTAATTGTTGCATTACAATCATTAACAAAAAAGAATTTACCGGTTACTATTTATACCGATAGCCAATATGTGGTGAATAGTGTTGAAAAAAAATGGTTAGATAATTGGATTAAAACCGACTTTAAAGGAGGCAAAAAGAATAAAGACCTTTGGTTAAAATATTACCAACTATCCAAACAACATACCGTAAAATTTAAATGGGTGAAAGGGCATGCAGAAAATGAGTGGAATAACCGCTGCGATGAACTTGCTACAACTGCTGCCGATGGCAATAATTTACTGATTGATGAAGGCTATGAAAACGGCATAAATATTATGCAATAAAAAGTTCTTACTTTTTTACATACAGGTTGTATTAACTTTTAACACTTACTTTTGTTATATAAGCAAACTAAAAGTATGCAACATAAAATTATTGTAGCCATTTCAGGGGCTAGTGGAGCCATTTATGCTAAACTGCTGTTAGATAGGCTTGTTGCATTGAAAGAACAAATAGCCAATGTTGGAATAGTTATGAGCAAAAACGCTCAATTAGTTTGGGAAACAGAAGTGGGTAATAACAACTATTCAAATTATCCCTTTCAATATTATACCAAAAACGATTTTTCCGCACCGTTTGCTTCAGGGTCTGCCCAATACAACACAATGTTTGTTGTACCTTGTAGTATGGGTACAATGGGAAGAATTGCTACAGGCATTAGTGACGATTTAGTTACAAGAGCCGCTGACGTTATACTAAAAGAAAGGCGGAAATTAATTTTAATGATTCGCGATACGCCTTACAATCTAATCCATATTAAAAATATGGAGACCATTACCTTGGCAGGCGGAATTATTTTACCTGCTACGCCTTCATTTTACCACCAACCCAAGACGATTGAAGATGTAGCAGCATCGGTAGTGGATAGGGCTTTAGATATTGCTGGCATTAATATTTCAACCTTTAGATGGGGCAGCTAAACAAGTATACAATTATGTTTAAGTTTAAAATAGTATTGCTATTGGGAATTTTATATGGTACTATTGGATGTAGCAAACCCAATTCATCCAACAATGTAACAACCGGCGACACTACCAAATTTTACAAAGGAGCTGATGTAAGCTGGGTTACAGAAATGGAAGCAGCAGGTTGGTACTATTATGACTCATTGGGCATAAAAACTGATTTATTTACGTTACTGAAACAAAAAGGTATTAATGCCATACGGTTACGCATTTGGGTAAACCCTTCAAACGGGTGGTGCAACTTAAATGATGTTATAGCAAAAGCTACACGTGCAAAACAAGCCGGCATGGATATTTTATTAGACTTTCATTATAGTGACACATGGGCTGATCCCGGCAAACAAACCAAACCGGCTGCATGGTTAAACTTAGCATTTCCGGCTTTAGTGAATACACTTAGCACCTATACTACACAAGTTTTGCAAGCATTGCAACAAAAAAATATTGTTCCAAAATGGGTACAAATTGGTAATGAGGTTGATAATGGCATGTTATGGGAAGATGGGCGTGCTTCAAGCAATATGAATCAATTTGCAACATTAATCGAAGCCGGTTATAAAGCTGTAAAAAACTTCAACCAAAACATTCAAGTAATTGTACATGTATCTAATGGATACAATAATAATTTATTTCGTTGGCTTTTTGATGGTTTAAAAAACAATGGCGCCCAGTGGGATATAATTGGCATGTCGCTTTATCCTGACAGCACCAATTGGCATTCATACAATACCCAATGCCTGTCAAATATGAACGATATGATTAATCGTTATAATTGTTCTGTAATGATATGTGAAGCCGGAATGCCTGTGAATCAACCTGCTATTTGCAAACAGTTTTTAACTGATTTAATTCAGAAAGTACGAGGCATACCCAATCATAATGGCATAGGTGTATTTTATTGGGAACCAGAGTGTTACAATAATTGGCAAGGCTACGGTTTAGGTGCGTTTAATGTTACAGGCAAACCCACAGATGCCATGAACGCATTTTTACAATAAAAAAACCTGCAGAAACAAACTGCAGGTTTATATAATTTAAAAAATATAAACTTAAGCTTTAGCACTTTGCTGCTCAGCAGCTCTTTTCAATTCAAAAACAATTTTTGTTTTGTCTTTGTCTAATGAAGCAATCAAAACATCACCGGCTTTTACATTCATGTTTAATATTTCCTCAGCCAACGGATCTTCCAAATATTTTTGAATAGCTCTGTGCAAAGGCCTAGCACCATATTGTACATCGTAACCTTTGTCGGCAATAAATTCTTTAGCTTCGTCCGTTAATTCAAGGGTGAAACCTAAATTCACCAAACGTTTCATTACACCTTTCATCAAAATATCAATAATGCTGAAAATGTTTTCTTTGGATAATGCATTGAATATTACAACATCATCAATACGATTTAAAAATTCAGGAGAGAAGGTACGTTTCAGTGCCTTTTCAATAACGGCTTTGTTATTTTCTTCTTCATTTTGAATACGTGCAGCTGTTGCAAAACCAACGCCACTACCAAAATCTTTTAATTGGCGTACCCCAATGTTGGAAGTCATAATAATCAAAGTATTTTTAAAATCAATTTTACGACCTAATCCATCAGTCAACTGACCATCATCTAATACTTGTAATAAAATATTATAAATGTCAGGATGCGCTTTTTCAATTTCATCTAACAAAATAACGCTATAGGGTTTGCGACGCACTTTTTCAGTTAATTGGCCGCCCTCTTCATAACCAACATAGCCCGGAGGAGCACCAATTAAACGACTAACGGTGAATTTTTCCATATATTCACTCATATCAATGCGTATTAATGCATCTTCTGAGTCGAACATATAACGAGCTAACGAACGGGCTAATTCAGTTTTACCTACACCGGTAGGACCTAAGAAGATGAAAGTACCAATGGGCTTTTTAGGATCTTTTAAACCTACCCTATTCCGCTGAATGGCTTTTACAACTTTAGCAATTGCTTCATCCTGACCAATTACCATGCCTTTCATATCTTCAGCCATGCGGCGAAGTTTTTCTGTTTCTGCCTGTACCATTCGTTTAACCGGTATACCTGTCATCATACTAACTACTTCGGCTATATCCTCTTCGCCAATGGGATAACGTTTGTTTTTACTTTCTTCTTCCCAAGCCAACTTAGCTTTTTCCAATTCTTCACCCAAACGTTTTTCTTTATCGCGTAATGCAGCAGCTTCTTCAAAACGCTGGCTTTTTACTACTTTGTTCTTTTCGTTTTTAACTTCCTCAATTTGTTTTTCTAAATCAACTATTTCTTGAGGAACATTAATATTTTTTAAGTGTACACGAGCACCTACTTCGTCCAAAACATCAATTGCTTTATCTGGCAATAAACGATCAGTCATGTAGCGGTCGCTTAATTTTACACAGGAGTCAATGGCTTCCTGATCGTAAATAACATTATGGAAATCTTCATATTTGCTTTTAATGTTATTCAAAATCATAATAGTATCGTCTACGCTAGGGGGTTCAACTAAAACTTTTTGGAAACGACGATCTAAGGCACCATCCTTTTCAATATATTGGCGATACTCATCTAAAGTAGAAGCACCTATGCATTGCAATTCACCACGAGCTAATGCGGGTTTAAAAATATTTGATGCATCTAATGAACCACTGGCACCTCCTGCGCCAACAATGGTATGAATTTCATCAATGAATAAAATAACATCCCGGTTCTTTTCCAATTCATTCATGATGGCTTTCATGCGTTCTTCAAATTGTCCACGATATTTTGTTCCGGCAACCAAAGCAGCTAAATCGAGCGATACGACTCTTTTATCAAACAACACCCTGCTTACCTTTCTTTGTACAATACGCAATGCCAATCCTTCTACGATGGCTGTTTTACCAACACCGGGTTCGCCAATTAAAATGGGATTATTCTTTTTTCTGCGTGAAAGAATTTGTGAAACCCTTTCAATTTCTTCTTCCCTACCAACAATAGGGTCTAAAGAATTGGTTTCGGCCAATTTGGTAATATCTCTACCAAAATTATCGAGTACCGGTGTTTTACTTTTAACATTGCCTTGTTTAGCAGTACGTTGATAGGCTTTTTGTTTTTCGTCATCAAAATCGTCTTCACCCTCATCAGAAAATTCGTTTTTGGGTGGAGGCGTAGAATTGGTACCTACCATACCTAATTCATTTTTGAAAATATCATAATCTACATCAAATTGATTTAGAATTTGTGTGGCTATATTTTCTTTATTTTTTAAAATGCTTAACAACAAATGTTCGGTTTCTACTAATGGGCTTTTTAAAGCCTTCGCTTCTAACACAGTAACACGAATTACTTTTTCGGCCTGCTTAGTTAAGGGCAAACTATTAATATTTGCAATATTTTTTCCGGTTTTATCTTTTACTGCCAACTCAATTTCTTTACGTAATTCGTAAAGGTCAACATTTAAATGCTTTAAAACCTTTATTGCAACATTTTCACCATCTCTAATTAAGCCTAATAGTAAGTGCTCTGTACCAATAAAATCATTACCCAACCGTAAAGCCTCTTCACGACTGAAAGAAATGATTTCTTTAACCTGAGCTGAAAAATTATTATCCATAATCTTTTGGATTTATACAATTATAACGAATATTTTTGATCAAAGTTGCCTTCAATTTATTCACAACATGTTTAGAAATATTGTTTATGAAAGTCAAAATTGATACCAAGGAAAAATTTACCGTTCTAACGCCAGAAGAGCCTGTTATTTATGACAATATGGCTGATGAATTAGCTGCTATGTGTCAACAATATCTTCAGGGGTCAATCAAAAATCTCATTTTAAAATTAAATAAAGTTCATGATATTGACGGCAATATAGCGCAAAAGATTATTGAATTACAACAAAGTTTTTACGATAATAGTGCTTCCTTTATTGTTAGTGAAATGAATGGTAAAATAATGGATGTTTTTGAAAAAGGAGATTTGTTGGAAATGCTGAATTATACCCCAACTGAAAGTGAAGCTTGGGATATTGTTCAAATGGAAGAGATTGAAAGAGAACTACTGGACTCAAATGATTTTGAATTTAATACCGAGGACGATAAATAAATTAAATTTGTAGTAAGTATTTTTAACACTTCATTAATAGTACAAAACAATTGTTTATTAAATTGAATAAAAATTAACTATGTTTGGAGTAACTATTTTAGGCAATAATTCGGCTTTGCCTGCTTATGACAGGCATCCAACTGCGCAAATAGTTACCATTGGCGACCAATTAATTTTAATAGATTGTGGAGAAGGAACCCAAACCCAATTGGCTAAGTATAAAATTCGAAGAAGCAAAATCAATCATATCTTAATATCCCATCTGCATGGCGACCATTATTTTGGTTTACCCGGTTTAATTACAAGTATGGGGCTGTTAGGCAGGCAGAATGATTTGCATTTATATGCCCCGGCAGCATTAGAAAATATTATACAACTTCAACTAAAAGCAGGTAGCACAGATTTGCCTTTTCAACTTCATTTTCACGCTTTAGAAGATTTTGAAAATATTTTAATAGACGAGCCGAAATTTTCTGTAAAGCTTTTTCCTGTTGAACACAGAATACCCTGTTGGGGGTTTGTCATTAAGGAAAAACGCATGCCTCGAAAAATTAATAAAGATGCTGTTATTGCTTATCACATACCGGCAGCATATTATGAAGCATTACAAAAAGGAGAAGATTATACCAACAAAGAGGGGTCAGTTATCGCCAACGAATTACTTACCAATCCCAATAAACCTGCTAAATCATACGCCTACTGCGCCGATACGCGTTACGCACCTGAAAATGCAATAGTTTGTGAGGGCGCATCCCTATTGTATCATGAAACTACTTATTTACAAAACTGCGAACACAAAGCCCAAATACGTTATCACTCTACTACTGAACAGGCTGCTAACTTTGCAGCAAAAGCAAAGGTTAACAAATTAATTATTGGACATTTTAGCAGTAAATATGAACAACTGGAAGAATTTTTAAAGGAAGCTCAACCCATTTTTCCCAATACTGATTTAGCTATTGAAGGCGTAACCTATTTGGTTTAATAAAGCTGCATTAACCAATTGTAAAAAGCCGGAAATTCTTGTCGCCAGTACTTTTCATTATGTGTACCGGGAGGATATATAGAACGACGAATAACATGAATGGGGTAAGTATTTAAAGAATTAATTACTGCATCCATATCATTTACCATACCAGTACTTTCTTTACCGCCAGCATAAAAATAAAAAACAGGTTTAAAGTTTTTTGCCGTATTGAAATGCAATTGACGTGGTGTATACAACCAAAAGGCAGGTGAGAAAATACCGGCAGCACCAAATACGTTTGGATATTTAATGGCAGCATAATAACTAATTACAGCACCCATGCTGCTTCCTGCAATATAAGTATAATCAGGCCCTTTTTTGGTTCTGTAATGATTGTCGATATAAGGCTTTAGTGTTTGTATTAAAAAATTAACATATACATCCCCCTCAGCTTTTACGGAATCAGGTGTTGCTTTTCCGGCTGGTATATTAAAAGGGCTGTATTCACTTAAACGATTTTTGCCCCCATTATCAATACCTACAACAATGCAATATTTACCTAATTTCTGCGAAAGGGTATCTAAACATTCATCTATTCCCCATTCACCTGCAAATGCAGTTTGTTCATTAAACAAATTTTGCCCATCCTGCATATATAATACAGGATAGGTTTGCGTACTTTGAAAATAATTTTTAGGTAAATAAATCCATACGCGTCGTTTAGCATGTAATTGGGGCATATTAAAAGCTGTATCAATAATTGAAACCTGAAGGCTGGCAGTATAAAGCTTAGGTTTTTCAGGATAATCATCCTTCCAACCGGCAATGGTCAATGTTGTGTCAATATCATTGGTTACTAGCAAAATTCTATCATTCATATCTCGCCCATCAGCCAAACATTCAACTTTATCAAAACTACCTCGCGTAAATTTAAAAGCATAATTCCCTGGAGCCATGTTTTTCAATACTATGCCTAACCTATTTCCACCGAATGGCTTTAACTTATATTGTTCGTCCTTTGGATTCCAATTATTAAAATTACCCGTTACATACACTGCATCATTATGTTTGGTAGCAATAGATGTTACCACCAGTTTTACGGTATATTGAGCATTACAAAAGCGTACAGAAAAAATGAAAACGAATAAAACAAATAGGTAGCGCATAATGAATAAAGGTACTGAACTGCAACAAAAATGCCACCGTAATTGGTGGCAATTATGTTAAAAATATTGCATTAGGTTAATCTAACAACTCTGCATCGGCAGGATAATTAGCACGTTTAAAAGTAAATGTTCCTTCAGGAAAGTTGGCATTGGTATTCATATTGCTGATTAACACCACAGTTTTATTATTGCTTTTATCTAAAATAACTGCTTTTGTAACCAAATGTTTTACTTTATTTATGAACAAATCAACTTTTTGAAAACTCTTTCTTTCATCTTTAGGAAACATTTCTACTTGATAATTAGTACCATTAGAAGGGATTAATTTATAAGTAAAATCGTTATCGTATGAACCGGATAATAATTTTTGTGGACTTAAGGTAGCATTACTTTCTTCTACTGATGATTTGGTAATAGTTTTATTTCCATCGTAGTTATAAACATTGGTACCATCACAAATAATTACTGTTTTACCTTGTTTCAATAAGTATTTATCGCCCTTCATTGCAAGTGTTCCAGTTTTAGTTCCATTAGGCTTACCCTTACTGGTAATAGATTCTAAAGTAAATTTGGCTGTAATACCCTTTGCGCCTTTAACTTTTTCACCTACCTCGCTTAAAACCTTTTTAGCTGCAGGATCATTTTGGGCTTGGGCCGTGAAAAAACTTACACTACAAAAAGCTGCAACAAAAAACAAATACTTCATTGTAAAAATTTAGCGTTATTAAATATAAAATTTCGAATATAATGGTTGCAATATGCTACATTTCTAAATTTCGGCCGCAAAGATAACACTTTATTAAGCTTTAGAACGCTGTATTGGTGGAATAGTTTATTGAGCTATTAAAAATATGAAGAGGGATTATGCTAATTATAGCATAGAATGTAAATACTCCTCTAATTCAGTTTCCGTTTTAAATCGTACTTCACGGGCTTTACTACCCTGATTAGGGCCAACAATACCGGCAGCTTCCAATTGGTCCATTAACCGCCCGGCTCTATTATAGCCCAATTTCATACGACGTTGAATGAGTGAAGTGCTTCCAACCTGGTTTTGCACAATTAAACGGGCAGCATCCTCAAATAAAGGGTCACGGTCTGCCACATCCATTTCTTTTGCCTCCATGTCTTTTTCATCAACATATTCTGGCAATAAGAAAGCATCAGGATAACCTCTTTGCTCTCCAATAAAATTACAAACCTTATCAACCTCAGGCGTATCCACAAAAGCACATTGCAAGCGAACAATCTCTCCATTATAATTGATTAACATATCACCCTTTCCAATCAGTTGTTCTGCACCACCTGCATCTAAAATGGTTCTACTATCAATTTTAGAAGATACTTTAAAGGCAATACGAGCCGGAAAATTTGCTTTAATAGTACCAGTAATAATATTTACAGATGGCCTTTGTGTAGCAATGATTAAGTGAATACCCACAGCTCTGGCTAATTGTGCCAACCGTGCAATAGGCATTTCTACCTCTTTACCGGCAGTCATAATTAAGTCGGCAAACTCATCCACTACCAAAACAATGAATGGCAGGAATTGATGGCCTTTTTGAGGATTTAAGCGACGTTCCGTAAACTTCTTATTATATTCTATTATGTTTCTTACCCCTGCTTCTTTCAATAAATCGTAGCGATTATCCATTTCAATACAAAGAGCATTTAATGTATTCACTACTTTTTTTGTATCTGTTATTATCGCCTCATCTTCACCGGGTAATTTTGCTAAGAAATGTTTCTCAATCACACGATACAAGCTTAGTTCTACTTTTTTAGGATCAACTAATACAAATTTTAGTTGAGATGGATGTTTTTTATACAACAAGGAAACTAATATGGCATTCAATCCAACTGATTTACCTTGTCCGGTTGCACCTGCCATTAATAAATGAGGCATGGCCGCTAAATCAACAATAAAATTTTCGTTATCAATTTTTTTACCAATCGCTATGGGCAATGAAAAATTGTTTTTTTGAAATTTTTCGCTTGACAGTAAAGTACGCATACTTACTACTGTTTTACGAATATTGGGCACTTCAATACCAATGGTTCCTTTTCCCGGAATAGGTGCAATGATACGAATACCTAAAGCAGCTAAACTCAAAGCAATATCATCTTCTAAATTTTTTATACGACTAATACGCACACCCGGTGCAGGTACAATTTCATAAAGTGTAACCGTAGGACCAACGGTAGCGGCTATGCGTTGTATGGCAATATCATAATTCTGTAAAGTTGCAATAATTTGGTTTTTATTGGCTTCTAATTCAGCCGGGTCGTGTACAATTTTTTCGCTACCGTGCAAATCCAGTAAATCCAAAGTAGGAAATTGATAATTGCTTAATTCTGCCGTTGTATCATAAGGCTCACTCAGTATTTGTTCTATTTTTTTGGGCGAAGTTACAGCCGCTTCGGTTGTTACGGGCTTAATTTCAAGCGGCATTTCAACAGCATCATCAATCATTAAAGCGGCACTACGGGATTGCTTTTCATGTTCATTATTATTGATGTTAGGAGGCACATTTTTAGTAGGCGCTGATGCATGCGCTAAAACCGGTTCAGCTTCCAGTAATTCACTTTCCTCTGCTTCATGTTCCAAAATTTCTTGTTCCAATAAATCATTTTCATTAGTATGCAGTACGGCGTCTTTTTCCATTAGTTCAAACTGAACCAAAGGATCATTGGTATCCTTCGGCTCAACGATAGGCATTATAACAGTAACATTACTGCCTTCATTTTTTAATTTATTAGAGCTGGTCCAAACTACTTCGTCCGCATTACTATTCACTTCTAATGGCACTTCATTAAGTTCAGAATTTTCTTGTTGCCATTCTCTGTTAACCGGAATTTCATCGTTTTCCAAATTTGCATCCTGTTCATTTGTTTGATCGGCAATATTAGTATTCTGTTTTTTACTACTGCGCTTAAAGTTTAGCCATTGGGGTATATTAAAAGTTGGATTAAATCTCCAAATAATATAAGAGAAAACAGCAATTAAAATAAA
The DNA here is from genome assembly GCF_049968455.1 of Hydrotalea sp. Classification (NCBI taxonomy): domain Bacteria; kingdom Pseudomonadati; phylum Bacteroidota; class Chitinophagia; order Chitinophagales; family Chitinophagaceae; genus Hydrotalea; species Hydrotalea sp. The sequence goes on from NZ_JBMFQT010000002.1 coordinate 142,534, forward strand.
TGCAGCTGTACCTAATTTACCTAACCAATTCAAAAACCAGGTGTTTAACATATTTCCCACTGCCCCACCCCAAGCAAATTGCATATTAGGCGTTAAGTATGTAGCAGTTAAGCTAATTAATAACAAGCCTACTAATACATAACGAATATTTCTTTTAACTGAAAAAACTTTTTTGGAAAATAAGCCATTCACGCCAAGTACAAAAAAGAAGGTACAGAACAAATAAGCAGCAATGCCAAAACCTTTGTACATGAACAAATGAGCAGTATAAGCACCTAATACTCCTAATAAGTTAGCAATGCGTACATCTTCTAAGGAAAAAATTTTTATACCAAATTGCTGAACTTTATCCTGATCATCTTGCCAAGTAAACAAATAAGATGAGAAGGCAATGAATAAGAAGAAGGCAAATAAAAGGGATACTGCACCTGCAATTTTGGTAGTTCGCTCATCTTTTACCACTTCAGATACAGTTACATCCACCTCTTTATCGGGTTGTAATTTTTCAGGATCAGGAGGTGGCGGCACATTCTTTTTTAAGCGGTTTGCCATATTAACAAATTTAAGCTAACTACCTACCAATTTAAAAGAATGGCCGGATATGTGGATTATTTATTTAACACGAAGTAGTTATTCAGATTTTCTTACCAAGCTTTGCCGAATTAACTTTTACGATTTATAGCAATAGCCATACAAACCCATCCTGCTATAAAAAACAATCCACCTAATGGGGTAATGGGGCCTATTATGGAAATTGCAGTAGGGTTATGCATTGCTTTTAAAAAAGTAATGGCATATAATGAACCTGAAAAAAACAAAATTCCGATAGCAAAAAAACGCCCCGAAGCACGCATCCATCGGCCGGGAAATGATTTATATAAAAGTCCCATAGCAATAATGGCCAGCACATGAAACATTTGATAATGAATACCGGTTTCATACACATTTAAAGTATCCGTATCAACCCACTGCTTTAATGTATGTGCGCCAAATGCACCTAAGATAACCGTTAATGCCCCTAACCAAGCTGCTGTTACTAAAAACCCTCTATGCATATTTTATACATTATTTTGTTGAAAATTATTTTTAAAAAGCTGTTCTATAGCATTTGCCAGGAATTGCATATTCAATGTTGCTTCATTCATATGAATATGCGCTAATGCATAAAACACACTTCTCTCTTCTAACTTTTTATTTAAAAAAGTTTCTAAATCATTTACGTTTTCAAAATGTGCAATAAGTGGGCGATGTTTTTTTTCATGCCACAATCGTTGAACTAACACATTAACAGGTGTGTTTAACCAAACAGTAATGCCATGTTCATTCATCCATTGCATATTTTGATGAAAGCAAGGTGTACCCCCACCCGTTGCTATAACTGTATTGCTTTGAATACCTAATTGCCTTATTGCAGCAGCTTCTTCTTTTCTAAAATAGGCTTCACCATTTTGTTCAAAAATATTGGCGATTGATTGGTGGTGTCTTTCCTCGATTAAGGCATCTAAATCTATTCCTTCAAAGTTTAAATGTTTTACTAATTGCTTACAACAATAACTTTTTCCACTACCCATCATTCCCACCAAAAAAACGGGTGGAAAATTTGTAAATTTTGGTTTACTATGTTTTGAAGGGTCATTCATTTTTTAAAGGTGCATATACTAATTAAATGCATTGAAGCCCGTAACATCCATACCGGTAATTAGCAAGTGAATATCATGCGTTCCTTCATAGGTAATTACACTTTCTAAATTCATCATATGGCGCATAACAGAATATTCTCCGGTAATACCCATACCACCCAGCATTTGCCTGGCATCACGAGAAATACGGGCAGCTATTTCGCAACTGTTTCTTTTAGCCATGCTTACCTGAGCAGGAGTGGCTTTTCCTTCATTCATTAAAACACCCAAACGCCAAACCAAAAGTTGAGCCTTGGTTATTTCTGTAATCATTTCGGCTAATTTTTTTTGTTGCAATTGAAATGCACCAATTGGTTTACCAAACTGAACACGTTCTTGGCTATAACGCAAAGCAGTATCATAGCAATCCATTGCAGCACCCAAAGCACCCCAAGCAATACCATAACGTGCTTTGGTTAAACAACTCAATGGTCCTTTTAAACCTTTAATGTTTGGTAATATATTAGTTTTAGGCACTTTTACGTCATGAAAAACCAGTTCACCGGTAGCACTTGCACGCAAACTCCATTTGCCATGTGTAGTTGGTGTTGAAAACCCTTCCATACCCCTTTCAACAATCAATCCATGTACTTCACCGGCTTCATTCTTAGCCCAAACAACAGCAACATCTGCAAATGGGGCATTGCTAATCCACATTTTGGCACCATTTAAAATAACATGATCCCCTGCATCTGTAAAATGGGTTAACATTCCGGCCGGATTACTGCCATGATTGGGTTCCGTTAAACCAAAACAACCTAACCATTCTCCTGAAGCCAGTTTGGGTAAATATTTATTGCGCTGTTCTTCATTTCCATAAGCATATATAGGAAACATTACCAACGAACCTTGCACACTTGCAGTAGAACGCACACCGCTATCACCCCGTTCTAATTCTTGCATCATAAGTCCGTAGCTAATATAGTCTAAACCACCACCGCCATATGCAGTGGGTATAGTTGGACCAAAGCAGCCTAATTGGCCTAGTTGTGCCACAATATGTTCAGGGAATGCTGCATTTTGTGCATATTCTTCAATAATGGGTGAAATTTCTTTTTTTACGTAATTCCGAACTGCATCACGAATCATTTTATGCTCTTCAGTCAATAAATCATCCAGTTGATAATAATCAGGTGATTGAAATAAATCGGTTCTGGCAGCCATAATCGTTCAGTTTTAAAATTGAATATTTGTAAGTGTTTTTTAAATGCAGTTGTTTTATAAAGGCTTCGTTCAAACAATGAAACAAAAGTAGTGTGTTGTAAACAGCCTACCATATTTTGTTTGTTTTTTGTGCGAAAATTGCATTTACCATTATTTTCATGGTCCTATTTTTCCCATTTATGCCATTATGGTTGGAACTAAGTTTATATTGATTGATAATTTATAAATTTTTGCTTTTGAAAAAAATATTCACGCACTTAACATTTTACGTTTTTGTGGCCATTATTACCGCTATTGTTTTAGGTATTGAGGCTCCACAAACAGCAGTAAAAATGAAGTTTTTAGGTACTTATTTCATAGAAATTATTAAGCTGTTCATTGTACCAATTATATTTTTTACAATAGTGTTAGGTATAGCCGGCATGGGGAATTTAAAAAAAGTGGGAAGAATTGGTTTAAAGGCGGTAATTTATTTTGAATTGGTAAGTACATTTTCACTGTTTATTGGAATTGTTGTTGGCCTAATATTTAAACCAGGGCATGTTGATACTACTACTTTACCCATATCCGTTGCAAAAAATCAATCTTCTACAGAAAACTTCAGTTGGCTGGCATTTCTTCAATCAAATACCACCATTCAAGCATTAATTGTGGCCATTATTGTGGGTATAATTGTTAATAATCATAGCAAAAGAGTTACCATTATTGACTTTTTGGGAAGAATTGCACACTATTTATTTCTTGTTTTAAAATACATTATGTACCTGGCACCTTTAGGTGCTTTTGGGGGAATGGCTTTTACGGTTGGAAAATTTGGCTTAGCTACTTTACTTCCTCTTATCAAATTGGTTGCATGTGTATATGGTGCATCAGCATTCTTTGTACTAATTGTTTTGGGAAGTATTTTAAAATATTATGGCATTAATGTGCTGCACTATCTATCTGCCATTAAAGATGAAATATTATTGGTTTTAGGCACATCCTCCTCCGAAGCAGCTTTACCTTCCATGATGTATAAGTTGGAAAAAATGGGCTGCAGTAAAGCAGTGGTTGGATTGGTTATTCCCACGGGTTATTCATTCAATTTAGATGGCACCTCTATTTATCTGTCAATGGCTGTAGTATTTATTGCGCAACTTTATCAGGTGCATTTAGGATTAGAGCACTTGGTAATGATAATTCTTATTTTAATGCTAACCTCCAAAGGTGCGGCAGGTGTAACCGGCAGTGGCTTTATTGTTTTAACAACCACCCTTTCTGCATTGCATAGTATTCCGGTAGAAGGACTTGCCTTTTTATTAGGCGTAGATAAATTTATGAGTGAAGCAAGAGCCATTACCAACCTTATTGGTAATGGCGCTGCAACTATTGTAATATCAAAAAGTGAAAAGGAATTTGTTTCTCCAATAAATTGAATTAACCAAAAATTTGATTGAGAATACCCGCCAAATGCACACCACCTTTTAATAATTGTTGGTTGGCTATGTCAATATGGTCATACACATAACGGTAACTTAAACGTGGATCGGGCGAATTGATTTCACCATATAATTTTTGAGCAATTACATAGGAATCGTAAATCCACTGACTAACAGGCTGTTGCATCCAAGCTTTACGTTGTTCAGGCGTAGTAAAATTAATAGCATTGGTATATTCTGTATAGCTAAGTTGCTCACTGCTGATTAATTTATCATCCCAAACTGAATGTAAATTAGTAGGTTGGCCAAACCAAAATACTTTAATTTTATTACCGCCGGCGTCTTCTTCACGACTTACGTGCATGGGTTGATGGACATCCCCCACAATATGAATGAGTAATCGCACATACATTTTCTTTACATCTTTAGGCAAATCTTTCTTTTTCAATTCACTTGCCAAAAAATTGATTTTTGTGTAGGCATCGGCAATAGTATCCTGGGCTAAATAAGCGTTTAATTCCTGTTGGGTTAAGTTATCGGCCACATTAATGTAATGCCAAGGAGTTAAGTAATCATAATCTTTATCTGAGCGAACAAAATCGGCCCAGGTACTGGCCAATGCAATAGTTTCATTGCCTAAAATTTCTTTAATGGCTGCAGCCGCTTTGGGGTTCAAATAACTTTCGGCAATTTGCCCAACTACTCTATGCCCTAACATACCCCACGCCATTGAACTAAAGGGAATGTAAAGTAACAGTGCACCTAAAATAAGCTTTCTCATATGTACATTTTTTTACGAAAATAAATGAACTTGTTAGAAATTGTGATGAAGAAATTAATAATGGAGAAAAGGGCAAAAATTTCAGTTAAAAATGATTTTTGGAAATTTGAAGTAAAAAAATGTAATTTGCCAATACATTTGTCCCCCAACAAATCAAAGAAATTAAAGCATGAGGTTGTAAATTGGCAAAATGCCTATTATTAACCAATATTTGAGTGCATGTATAGATTTGTTATGGTAGATGACCACTACCGAACCCATTGGCGTTTTAGAGATTTTTTTATTGAGCGTACAGACTTTGTAATGGAAAAAGCCTGTTACTCGGCTTATGAGTTTCTGGTATATATTAAAGATTTAGAACTAGAGAAAAAGCCCTTACCCGATTTATTGGTAATTGACATTAATATGCCTATTGCCGACGGTGCTTCGCTGGCTCATTACATGAAGATTTTCTATCCCAACATTAAAATTTTAATTTTAACCGTTCACGATCACGAGGAAAATTTATTTAATGCCACTTTATGCTTGGCAGATGGTTTTTTAATGAAACCTTTTTTTGAAGATTTAATCATTGATGCTTTTCAGCGTATAATGAATGGTGAAGAATTTTACTTAGATCCTCGAACAACTTTACCATATCCCACTATTATTGAAGAATCATTGGTTTATAGGGAAGAAAGAATAAGGAATGTCAATCCTTTCAATTATTCTGAACTTGAAAGAAAGTATTTGATATTTCAAGTAATGGGACTACCCAATCAAAGAATTGCCTACTTATTAGATTTATCTATTGAAGAGGTTAAAAAACTTCATGAACACATGGTAGTTAAAACCGGGGTAAGTAAGTTACCTAAAATAAGTGAAGACAGCAATCTACGCAACTTTTCTATTAGCCACAATTTAGCCAGAATGGCCGATTTCAGGGCATTTTTAACCAAATAAGTTGAACTTTTTTACTTTTAAATGAAATAAAAAAGCGGCTGAAAATCAATAATCAGCCGCTTTTTCGTGTAAAAAAATAAGTAAAGTAAAAAAGCCTGTAATTTTTTAGTAGGTGCTTTTCTTGCTTTACACAAGCAAATATTATTTGCTCATGGGTATATCATTATCCATTTCAGTTATATTGACGCTTCTTTCGGTGGTATCACCCATCAAGTATTTAGAAAAATAATCTGCCATACGCCACCAAAAATATTCTGTCATATCACCATAACCATGGCGCTGACCCGGCAACACAACCAAATCAAAGCGCTTATTGGCTTTAATCAAAGCGTTGGCTAAGCGAATGGTATTAGCAGGATGAACATTGTTATCAATATCACCTGTTGAAAGCATTAAATGCCCTTTTAAATGACTGGCAATATCAGGGTTTTTATCAATGCTATAAACAAAACTGGTATCGCCACCTTTAATAATTTCTTTTACTCCATGATGCTTTTCACTCCACCAACGGTTGTAAATACTATTATCATGGTTACCAGATGAAGATACAGCCACTTTGAAAAAATCAGGATAAACCAACATTGCTGCAGCACTCATAAATCCGCCGCCACTGTGACCATGTATGCCTACTCGATTAATGTCCATGAACGAATATTTGTTACACAATTGTTCAGCAGCAGTTTTTTTATCAGCCAATCCATAATCGCGCAAGTTTCCATAACCATAAGTATGGTACCATTTGCTGCGCGATGGATTACCACCCCTATTACCAACAGTAACAATAATAAATCCTAATTGTGCAAGCCTGTCTGTTCGATTCATATTGGTTGAAAAAGAAGTATTAACAGCTTCTGTTTGCGGTCCGGGATAAACGTATTCAATAACAGGATATTTTTTGGTTGAATCAAAATCGAAAGGTTTATAAAGCACCCCATACAAATCTGTAATGCCATCATCAGCCTTTACCGTAAATGTTTCCGGAAATTTATAACCCGTAGCCATTAATGCAGATAAGTCAGCCGTTTCCAAATTCATTAATAGCTTTCCATCAGTATTATACAAAGCAGAAACCGGAACTGTATTTACTCTGCTATAGTTATCTACAAAATAACGATTATCATCATTTATTTCAATAGCGTGATCATAGTTACCGGCATCTAATAAAGTCAATCCGGTACCGTCTAAATGAACACTATAAGCATGAAGATAATATGGGTTTTCATTTTTTTCACGTGCATTAGCAGTGAAATATAAAATGCGTTTGTCAGAGTCAATGCCTAAAATATCTTCACAATGATAAGGACCGGAGGTAATTTGATTTTTAAATTTACCATTTCCATCATACAAATAAAAATGCCCCCACCCATCACGTTCACTCCATTCAATTAGTTCTTTTCCTTCGTTTACCAAGCCCAACCTTTTCACTTCTACATAAGTATTAAAGCGTTCTTGTATTAAGGTTTGAATAGTGTCGGGACCAACCCATGCTTTACAAATATCTACTCGTTTTAAATCGCGGCTGGTACGCGTAAAATAATAGGCCTGATTAGTTCCTAACCAAATGCTGGGGCGTGTATCATCATCTCTGTTATTTTTTTTGCCGGGAGCTGCCCAAATACTAATATCCTGATCCTTAAATTCAGCAACAGGCAATTCTTTACCTTCTTGCTTTTGCATGTCGAATAAATACAAGTGATCAACCGGTGATTGTTTTTCGCCGGGCATCCAATATTTGTAAGTTTCCAGGGTTGGCCTGGGTTGTGCAATACTATTAATTACCCATAAATCTTGTACATTTCTATTATCTACTCTTGTTAATGAAAAGTAACGACTATTAGGCGACCAGTAAGCCCATACGGCTTTGCGTTTCTTTTTATTTTTTTCTTTATCAACATTCGACTCGCCCATGCCCGATAAATTTGAGCTATTGTAGTAACTAAAATTTTCAATGCCATCTTTTGTTAATGCATGTTCAACAATAGTTGAATCATCTTCATTTTGCAGAGCTTTTTCATAGTTTTGTTTATCCATCCAGTACAAATTATTATCTCTTCCAAACAATACATAAGCACTATCTGGCGAAATATTGGCCCAAGCAGGTTTGCGAACGGGACGTTTAAAATCTTTCAACTCAACCAACTCATTGGTATTAATGTTGTATTCAAAATAAAACACTTTCTTTTTGGGCGTTGTATTGGCAGCTTCATGATTTTTCTTCTTAGTAGTGTCATTCGTTACTTCATCAATAGAGCTTTTAATTTGAAATTGAATCCAATTTTCATCACGTACAAACTTTAAACTATCAATGGGCAAATGCTGCGCATCAAAAGGATCTTTTACAATTAAAGTAATAGCCGCAGCTAATTTATCATTGTCAAACAAGGCTTTTTTCTCATTCTTCAGCGGATCAACGATGTACCATTTTTTCCCATTCGTAGTTTCATACATGTACCAAAACCGATTGGATTTCTTTAGCCAATGCGGATCAACCGATGTACTAAACACCATTTTTTTTAACCGATTAGGTGAATATTTAGCAGCTTGTTCATAATTGGCTTTGGTTACCAACTGCTGTGCAAAACACACCGTTGTAGTACTTATAAATACATACAGAAAAAACAATTTTATCATAGCATTGATTTTTGGAAGCAATAAATGTAGCTAAATAACGCATACAGCAAAAACCACTTATCCATAAATAAGCAAATTTGTTTGAAAGAATTAATTTTAATTTGTAAAAACAAAACCAAATGCCGCCATTTACAACTGAGCCTGATTTTTTTGTACAGGCCGATGCTCATGATATTTTAATCAGTTTTAAAAATGAATTTTACTTTCCAACCATACAAAATCAATCGGCCATTTACTTTTGTGGAAACTCATTAGGTTTACAACCTAAAAAGGCTGAACACATTATTCATCGTGAATTAAACAGTTGGCGCAACAATGCCATTGAAGGTTTTTTTCACGGAAGTCATCCCTGGCTATATTATCAGGAATATGCCAAACCTACATTGGCTAAAGTAATGGGCTGTTTACCGCATGAAGTAACGGTAATGAATACACTTACGGTTAATCTTCATTTATTGTTACTGAGCTTTTATAAACCTACTTCAAAAAAGTTTAAAATCATAATGGAAGCCGGCGCTTTTCCGAGCGACCAATATGCTGTTGAAACGTTAGTAAAACATTTTGGACTAAATCCGGAAAATACCATCATAGAAATTGAACCTGAGCCCGGTAAAAAAACTATAACAACAGAAAACATTCTACAAACCATTCACCAACATGCTCATGAATTGGCATTGGTTTTAATGAGTGGCATTCAGTATTATACCGGACAATTATTTGATATTCCTTCCATTACTGAAGCTACACACAAATGCGGTGCCGTTACTTGTTTCGATTTAGCACATGTGGCAGGGAATGTACCCATGCAGTTACACAACTGGGACGTTGATTTTGCTGTATGGTGCAGTTACAAATACTTAAATGGCGGCCCCGGTGCAGTGGGTGGTTTATATATTCATGAAAAATATGCTACCGATACAGCTTTTCCCCGTTTAGGCGGTTGGTGGGGTAATGATGAAAAGGAACGTTTTAAAATGGAAAAAGGGTTTAAACCTAAAGCAAATGCAAGTGGCTGGAATATTAGTACCACGCAAGTAATGAATACGGCTGCATTATTGGCTTCATTAGAAATTTTTGATGCAGCAGGAATGGAAGCTATCCGAAATAAAAGCATAGCCTTAACCGGTTATTTGGAATTTCTATTACAACAACTACCCCATTTATCATTTGAAATTATTACACCGTCAAACCCTAATGAGAGAGGGGCGCAACTATCTTTATTTTTTAAAGAAAATGGGGAAGCGATTTACCATAAAATGTTAGAAAACGGAATTATTGTTGATTACAGAGAGCCTGGTGTTATTCGTGTTGCACCTGCCCCATTGTATTGCAGTTTTGCTGATGTATTTGCATTTTATGAAATTTTGAAAAATAATTTTTAATGTATGCCTCAACCTTATAACATCCTTTGTCTGGGTGATTCTTATACTATAGCAGAAGGCCTTCCGTTATATGAAAGTTTTCCTTATCAATTAGTACAACAATTGCGTACCAACAATATTAATTGTAATGCCCCTGAAATTGTAGCAAAAACCGGATGGACCAGTTTTGAGTTGATGGAACACATGACAAGCTATACTTTCAAGCCTACCTATGATTTTGTAACATTATTAATTGGCGTGAACAATCAATACCGGCATTTAAATCAAAGCGATTTTGAGAAAGATTATCATGCACTCATTCAAAAAACTTTAGCATTTGTTAACCAACAACCCATTAAAGTTATTGCCATTGCTATTCCGGACTGGGGATATACGCCGTTCGCAACAAAGCATTTTTCAGAAAACATCCAATCTATTCATACAGAAATTTCAAATTATAATAAAATTTGTAAAACAATCTGTGCCGGCTCCGGTGTTCATTTTGTTGATATTACAACTTACACTAATACTAATATGCCTACATCGCTATTAACTAATGACCAGCTTCATTATTCTGTTAAAATGTATCAAAAATGGGCAAATGCAATGGCACCAATTATATTGTCACAATCCTAGTTTTCGATTTAATATATCTGACATTTCACTGTGGTATTTTGCCGCTTCAGTAACAGCCATTTGCTGAAAATTCTCAGAAATACCCGCATAAAGAATGGCTCTACTTACATTTACTAAAATCCCAATTTGTTTATTCCATCCAAACTCTGCCACTTCCTTTAAACTGCCACCTTGTGTACCAACGCCCGGCACCAGGAAAAAGTGTTCAGGTACAATTTCACGAATATGTTGCATTTCATTGGCCTTTGTGGCGCCAACTACAAACATTAATTGATTTGGTGTTGCCCAAGATGCAATTGTTTCAATTACTAACTCATACAATTTTTTTGATGAATTACCATGATTGGTTTTTGGCACAACAGTCAACTGCTCAAAATCTTGGCTGCTTTTATTAGAGGTAAGACCTAATACGATGGTTGTTTTATGTGTATATTCTAAAAATGGCTTTATACTGTCTTCACCCATGTAAGGTGCTACTGTAACAGCATCAAAAGGCAATGTTTCAAAAAAAGCTTTTGCATATTGTGCGGCAGTATTACCGATATCGCCCCGTTTAGCATCCGCAATAGTAAAATGAGTATTGGGAATATAATGCAGTGTGGCTTCTAAAATATCCCAACCTTTTGATCCCATTGCTTCATAAAAAGCCGTATTTATTTTATAACTAACACAGTAATCTTTTGTAGCGTCAATAATTGCTTTATTAAAATGCAAAACAGCATTGGGTTGCTGTTGTAAATGCTTAGGAATTTTGTTGAGTTCTGTATCTAACCCAATACATAAAAAATTTTTTCTTTTAACAATTTGCTCGGGTAATTGATGAAGTTGCATTATTTAGTAAATACATTTTTAATATTATTTAATACACAAATACTTTGTAGCCCCAATCGGGTAAAGATAGTGATGCACCCTTTGCAAAATTAACATGCTCATTACTAAACAGTTCCGTTGCACTACCAATAATTTGAGGATGATTCAAAGTTACATTAACCGGACTATTACTCCAGTTTAATACCACTAAAACTTTATTATTACCCATAGTACGAATGAATGCAACCACTTTATTATCTACATTGGTATGAATATGCGTAAATGCGGCATTGGCGGCTAACGCACCATTTTCCGAACGCAAGTGTAATAATTTGGAATAAAATGGTGCACGTTCAAAGTTTTTAAACACCATGGTATCTTTATCAAAAAAGCGAATGGCCCGCAAAATAGGTTCTTCCTGACCACTATATATTAGAGGGACGCTACGAAAAATAGTTTGTGTATACACTGCAAATGGCGCATGAACTTTACCCGGCATTGTTGAAAAATCAGCACCATTCCAACTATTTTCATCATGATTGCTGGTAAAGAACATACGTAAAGCGTTTTTGGGGAATTGATTTTCTGTTCTATGTATAGCGCTATCAATGGCAGAAGCCGGCTTTTTCCCCTTGGCTATTTCTTTCATAATATTGAAATCGTACCAGGTATAAGTTGCATCAAATCCATCAGCATTTAATTCGGGCTTATCACCTTCTGCCAGCATAAAAATATTTTTATCCTTTCGCAAAGTAGCAATACATGTTTTCCAAAAGTCATCGGGCACATCACTGGCAACATCGCAACGATAACCATCAATACTGGTAGAATCAATCCAATATTTCATTTGAGCAATCATGCTATCTCTTAATTCCTGATTGGCATAATTTAATTTGCGAGTGTCAGCCCAATCAGCAGCCATCATTGGTTTACCTGTACTATCTTTCACATAAAAATCAGGATGTTTTGTTAACCAATAATGATCAGCGCCGGTATGGTTGGGCACCCAATCTAATATTACTTTAAATCCTTTTTCATGACAAAGAGATACTAAATGTTTCCAATCGGCCATGGTACCAAATTCCGGATTGACATCCATATATGTGCTAACTGCATAATAGCTGCCTAAGCTACCTTTCCGATCAACTTTACTAATAGGATTAATGGGCATAAACCACAAAGTTTGCACTCCCATATTTTTTAATCGATCCAAATTTGGTTCAAATGCTTTAAAAGTGCCTGCAGCAGTATATTGTCTTACATTTACCTCATAAATATTTCCCTGCATTATCCATGCCGGATGCCCATCAATTGTAGCAGTATCACCGATTGAATTAGCAGTTTGTTGTTGTTTGTTTTGTTGACAAGCGCTTAAGAAAAATACAAACAAAACAATTCCATAAACAGCTTTCATAAATGAATAATTTTTTGATTAATTAATAGCCGCACTAATCCTACATCATACTTTGTGTAAATTAAACACATTTATACCATACTCAAAAATATTTCAACTAATTTAAAATCTAAAAAAAGTGAAAAATTAAAAATGCAACTTTGTACCTACTTTCAACATCTTAAACAATGCAACATGAGTAACGGATCTATTTATTATCACAACTATTTAGAGTTAGACAAAATTTTAGAAAGTCAACACCCCATAAGCTTTGAACCGGGCAATGAACCGGCACATGATGAAATGCTATTTATTATTATTCATCAAGCCTATGAACTTTGGTTTAAACAAATTTTGTTTGAACTTAACAGCATAATAAAGATTTACGAAAAAGAAACAATTAATGACAATACGGAAGACGCAGGTATCATTTTACAAAGAATAAAACGCGTAAACAGTATTTTACAATTACTCAACCAACAGGTGCGTATTTTAAATACCATGACGCCTTTAGACTTTCTTTCATTTAGAAATTTATTGGTTCCGGCATCAGGATTTCAAAGTGTGCAATTCAGGTTAATAGAAGCTACGTTAGGTTTAAAAATGCAACAGCGTTATCGTGAAGATTATTATAAACGAACTAACGAAGGTGGCTTTATGCAAAGAGACTACCATAAAATTAATGTAACGGAAGAGGCTTCTACTTTAGATATTTTAGTAAATAAATGGTTAGAAAGAATGCCATTTCTTGAAATTGAACTATGGCAACATTTTCAATCTCGACATACTCAATATGAAAATATTACTAATCATCCATTTTGGAATGTGTACAGAAATATTTATGTAAATGGGTTGAATGATTACGAAAAAAACAAAATTGATGATTTCGATTATATTTTATTCAATATTCAATCATTGAACAGTAATCCTGAACAATTGAAACTGCTGCGCCAGCAATTTAGCCCCCAAGCATTACAAGCGGCGTTATTTATTACCCTTTATAGAAATTATCCTTTACTTCAAACATCTTATCAAATCATTGATGCATTAATTGAAACGGACCATTTACTAAGTACTTGGCGACATGAACATTTAACAATGGTACGTAGAATGATAGGCATGCGAGTTGGTACAGGCAATACCAGTGGTGCAGGATATTTAGAAGGAGCAGCACAACAACACTTTATTTATAAAGATTTGGCCGGCCTTTCTACTTTTTTAGTGGAAAGTAAAAAGTTACCGGCCTTACCTAATGAAGTGTTGCAACATCTTATTTTTAAATAAGCATTTATTACTTCAATTTCTTTTGAATTTCACTTAAAGAGGCTATGTAAATGCTTCGACCGTGAGTACCTAAAATTATTTCATTGGCAATAGGATGAATAGTAATATCATGTACCGGTATACTATATGGCAATCCTTTGTTCCAAGCCATAAAACTATTGCCATTATTATTGCTTACATATAAACCACCATCCGTACCAACATAAATTATGTTTGGCAACTTGTTATCTTCTTTTACCACATTAATTGATTCATAGGGCAAATCATTACCAATAGACTTCCAATGCTTCCCGTAATCTTCACTAACAAATAAATAGGGTTTAAAATCATCATTTCGATATCCGTTCAAACTTACATAAACCCTACCCTCTTTATATGCACTAGCTGTAACTCTGCTAACGTATAAGCCTTTGGGTAGCCCTTCATTAATAGATTGCCAAGTATAACCATCATCAAAACTTATATGCATTGAGCCATCATCTGCACCGGCATACAACATTCCAAATCTTAAGGGGCTTTCACTAATTGTAGTTAAAGTGCCAAAAGGCACATTGCCCTGAGGCGGATTAGTGGTTAAGTCGTTACTGATAGTTTCTAAATGTTCACCCCTGTGCATGGAACGCTGAAATTTATTACTACCATAGTATAAAATATCCTGATTATGCCTACTTAACAAAATAGGTGTTTGCCAGTTAAAGCGCAAAGGCTCTTCGCCCAAATCGGCATGGGGATGAATATAAATGGTGGAATCAGATTTTTCATTTTTTTCATCAGCTGCTGTTACATTTAAATTATTATCTGGTGCAGCATCTGCATCAGGTTCATCAACGGAAGCGCGTTTATGTTTATTGCTACGCATATAGTTACCAAATTGATAGCCTGAATAAACTGTTGTATTATCGCGCCAATCTACTTGCACTTGCATACCATCTCCCCCATTAATGGGTTTAAATGCATAATCGCCACTAGCCATCCATCCCGGATTCTCTTTATGATTAGAAGGCCCATACCAACTGCCATTATCTTGTAAACCTCCATATACATTATATGGTTTCGCCATATCGAAAGTAACGGAATAAAATTGCCCAACTGAGGGGGTATTGGCTTTAAACCAGTGCTCGCCATCATCATAGGTAATATTGCATCCACCATCATTGCCAATAATGATGTGGCTATCATTTTTTGGGTTTAACCATGCAACATGATGATCGGCATGTGTTAATGCATTATTTATTGGTTTGAAAGTTTTGCCGCCATCTTCACTCAATTCAACATCAAACCCGGTAATAACTAACTTATTATCATTAGCCGAACTAACAAATATTTTCCCAAAATAATAGCCATAAGTATTATACAATTTCAGTTGCTTTTCATTCATTTTTTTCCAGGTTTTACCTGCATCTTCACTTCTGTACACTTCACAACCTATAATTGGTGTATTAAATAATGCGGCATTAGCATCCATTAAATAATCCCAAATACAAGAGGGTTTCAACATGCCATTACTCACTTTTTCTTTAATATTTTCAGCTGTGTATTTTTCTGGGAAACCATTGCGTCGAATATGCAAAAAAGCATTAAACTTTTTATTATCAAGTGCTAAGAATTGCTCTTTTGTTAAGTTTTTAAAATCGTTAATGGTGTATTTACTGGTATCGGTATGTTTTTTTGCAGTATCGGGTAAATGAAAATTATTATCTACAACAGCATAAACCCAATTAGGGTGTTGATAGGCAGTTGCAATGCCTATTCTTCCAACACCTTTCCCAACCGGAAATCCGGCTCCGTTAGTAGTAACTAAATGCCAGCTATTCCCACCATCAGTACTTTTATATATCCCGCTGGAAGCTCCACTTTCTTCAAAATTGGATGCTGTTCTGGTTCTGTACCATGCAGCCGCATACAATACAGAAGCATTATTAGGTTGAATATCTAAATCAACCACTCCGGTATTATCATTCACAAATAAAGTTTGCTTCCAAGTTTTTCCACCATCAGTAGTTTTATAAACACCTCTTTCTTTGTTGGGCGAATACAAATGACCTAATACGGCTACCCAGGCTATATTTTTATTGGAAGGATGTAATACAATTTTTCCAATATGATGGCTTTCAGGTAAACCCATATATTGCCAGCTTTTACCTTTATTTAGTGATTTAAATATACCTAAGCCGGCATAGGATGAACGACTACTATTTACTTCGCCGGTACCTACCCATATGGTGCCTGAAGACCATTCAACTGCAATAGCACCAATGGTAATAACATTGGCACTATCAAATACAGGAGTAAAACTTTGTCCATTATTATGCGTATACCATAATCCACCCGTTGCATATGCTACATAAAACTCATTTGGATTAGCGGGATTAACAGCCAAGTCAACGACCCTACCGCTCATAATACTGGGCCCCACATTTCGAAAGGCTACATCATTAATAATTGACTGACGAATTAAATCCGTTTTTTTTTCAAGCCCTTTTATCCTTTCATTAGCAGGAGTTGGAGCTATTTGAGCAAAGCTGCTTACTACCAAAAATAAACAGATAGCAACAAGCGTTAATTTTTGCATATTCTTTCTCATTTGCATTAGTTAAAGTATGTTTTGGTTTGGAACTAGATTTGACAAAAAAAAGTACATTCGTACAACTAATATACAATTTATGCGCTGGTTACTCATACCATTCATCCTTCTTTTTTACAACAACACAAATGCGCAGTGCAAAACTTATAGACTATCAGATAGAGGTGACACTTTAAATTGTACTGACATGAATAATAAGAAGCAGGGTAAATGGAAAATTCATGTTGATGAATTGAGAGGTGAACCAGGTTTTGAGGAAGAAGGTGAATTTAAAGACAATTTAAAAGAAGGTAAATGGCGGAGATATACTTTAATGGGCGATTTGATTGCTGTAGAAAATTACCGTTGGGGGAATAAGGATGGCGAACAGGAGTATTTTTATAATGGTTCACTAGAACATACTGAAAGTTGGAAGGCAATTGATCCTCAAAAAAAATTAGACACCATATTTGTGCAAGATCTAAATGATGAGTACAAAGTAGATAAGAAAATAATTAAAGTAAATGCCTATGCAGTAAAAGATGGAATTTGGAAGTATTACAGACCAGGCGCCAATACATTAATAAAAACAGAAACCTACAATTATGATGCATTGGTAAAACCACAAACGGTAAAACTTAATAATAACCCAATGACAGATACCACCACTAACCCTTTATTAAAAGATAGCTTACCTACTTCAAACCCCAATACGAAAAAACCGAAGGAAATTTTACAATTTGAAAAAAAGCATAAAAACAATTCAAAATTTAAAGTACGAGATGGGTCAACCGGCAATTAAAACTGAAATGCTAATAATAAAAAATGGGTAACTTAATTGGGTTACCCATTTTGATGTTGGAGATATGAGAAATTAAATTGGTATTTAATTAAAATCTGCAGCTTTGAGTCCTTGGTTCACTTTTACCTCATCAACATTCAACTCAATTTTTAAACGTCCTTGATCTACTACCGTTTTCATTGGAATCATTAATCCATTGTAGGCTTTGTAATCATGATAATAAGTTTGTATAACCATTTTACCGGCAGGTCCGGCATCTTTCTCATTAACCGACTTTAATTTCAATCCGGAATTTACATCGTAATAATTGGTAACAATTCTGCCTCTAGGCGATTTAATTTCAACTGCATAAGCATCTTTACCATCAACAGGTTCAATATCCTTTACTGTAATTACATAACCCGGTTTACTTAAATAATATGCTTCAGGAAGCATGGATCCCTGTTCATCCAATTCTTCCTTATCATCATCTTTCAGTGGCTGATTTTGTCCTTGCGCAGTAACGGAATAGTTGCCATCTTTAATTAATTGCTTTTGCAACATCATTCCTTGAATAGATAAGGTTTGCTCAAAATAACCCGGGAATAAGAACTTTTGTACAAATTGTAATGTTTGACCCATTGCCGCTGCATTTCCTTTTATTTCTAAATCTTTAATATTAGTCAAAGCAGCATTACCCATAGCACTAGCTGCTTTTTCTATAATGCTTTTGCCACTTACATTCGCATCAGCTTTTTTTATAACCGGGGCTGCAACAGGATTTCCTTCTGCGTTATAATATTGTATCGTTCCATATTTCTCCAACCCGTTTACAATTTGCTTAGCATTACCTACAATTACCGTATACATATGTTGTGGCTGAATATACTTTTGCGCCATTTGCATAACGGTACTGGCATTTACAGCAGCTATGTTCTTCAAATAATTCTGATAATAATCAGAAGGTAAATGATAAATGGCCTCATTCAACGCAAAATTGGCCACCGTAGCAGGGTTTTCAAGGCTTCTTGCAAAAGCACCGCTTAAAGTATTTTTACTTAATTCTAATTCTTCAGGACTTACCTCAATAGTTCTGATGCGATTAAATTCTTTTAAGAATTCGCCTAAAGCACTATCTGTTTTCTCATTGCGTACGGAAGCCTCTGCATTAAAACTACCAATTAATTTATCAGGATTTACTGCACTATATGCACCATAAGTAAACCCGTGTTTTTCACGCAAATTCATGAATAATCTGGAAGAGGAACCCCCACCTAAAATATCGTTCATAATACGAACAGGAATTACATCAGGTTCACCGGGTTTTAACGGTTCAGTTTGAACGAAGTTTATAACACTTTGAACAGACACAGGACGATCAACAATAGCTATAATGGGGTTTTCAGGATTCGTTGGCGTTGGATAAGTCATTTTAGGAACATCGCCCCTTTCCCATTTTCCGAAATAGGTTTCCGCTAAGTTTTTTGCTTCATCCTTTGTAATATCACCTACAAAAACCAAGTAGCTAATATTGGGTTTCCAATAAGTGGCAAAATATTTCTTAATATCATCTGCAGTAACATTTTTAACTGTACTATCCGTTTCAATTTCGCCATAAGGGTGATCTGAGCCATATAACAACTTGCTCACTACATTACCGGCTATGGAATTAGGATCTTCCTTGCTTTGTGCTAATCCGGAAAGCTCTTGTTTTTTTATTTTTTCTAATTGATCGTTTGGAAAGGATGGATGAAAAACAACGTCAGACATTAAAGCAAACAACTTTTTGAAATTACTGCTTAGCGATGAACCACCTATGCTGGTGGAAGTTGCATAAATATTGCCACCTAAAAAATCAATGGCATCATCCAAAGCTGCTTTGTTCATGGTGGTGGTACCGCTGCGCAATAACTGCCCGGCCATGCTGGTCAATCCTGCTTTATTACCCTCAAGCAGGGGATCGCGATTAACGGTTAATGAGGCAGAAACACGAGGTAATTTTGTATTTCTAACCACAATTACCTGCAAGCCATTATTCAAAGTAAAGTTTTCAGTTTTGCCTATTTCAATTGTTTTGGCAGGACCCGGAGGTGGTGGAACAGATCGGTTAATAGTTACCTGCCCCAATAATGCCATAGGAGCAAGAAATAATATAGCAACAAATATTTTTTTCATATATCCAGTTTTTTAAATTAAATGTTTAAAAGGGAAATGTAGTAACATTACTTTTTAAGGTATTGGCTTTTGGCACCTTTAGGCACATAGTATAATACAACCCTGTTGTCTTTCACCAAATATTTTTTGGCAACAGCTAAAACATCTTCCCTGGTTACATCATCTAATTTTTTAATTTCTGTATTAATCAAATTAGCATCACCAAAATATACTTGATAATTTGCCAGCGATTCAGCAATACCTTGCATAGTGCTATTCCGAGTTACAAATTGTGTATTAATTTGATTTTTCACCTTTTGAAATTCATGCTCACTTACTAAACCGGCTTTTAAAGCATTAACAACGGAATCCATATTTTTTTCTAATACCGGCGGCTGAATACCAGCATTGGCAATACTATAAATAATGAATAAACCGGCATCTTCTAATGCATAATTAAATGCACCGGTAGCCACTGCCAATTGTTTTTGATCAACTATTATTTTATTAAGTTGAGCAGAATTACCGCCTGAAAGTATGGTACTTAATACATTAAATGCATAATAATCTTTAGTACCTTGTTTGGGTGCTCTATAAGCCTCTATTACTGCAGGCAATTGAATATTATCTTCAATTACGTCTCTAACTTCACCACCCAAAGGGGGTTCCGTTATATTAGGCCTTGGAATGGGTGCAGTACCTTTAGGAATAGGCCCGAAATAAGCTTCTATCAACTTTTTTGTTTCGGGAATATCTATATCACCGGCAATGGATAACACTGCATTATTGGGTACATAAAATGTTTTATAAAACTGTATGAACTCATCTAATTTAGCAGCATTTAAATCATCCATGCTACCAATGGGTTGATATTTATATGGATGCACTTTAAATGCACGTTTAAAAATTTCACCAATTATGCTTCCATAGGGTTGGTTATCAATACGGGTTCTTTTTTCTTCTTTAACAACTTCACGTTGTGTATTTACTCCAACCTGCTCAATTTTAGCATGCATCATTCTTTCGCTTTCTAACCACAATGCCAATTGCAATTGATTGGCAGGCAACACCTCATAATAATAAGTACGATCTTGTGTTGTGTTGGCATTATTGGTTCCGCCGGCATTGCTGATATATTTCATAAACTCGCCACGCTTAATGTTATCACTTCCTTCAAACATTAAATGCTCAAAAAAATGAGCAAAACCGGTACGGCCGGGCAATTCATTTTTAGAACCAACGTGGTATAATACGCCAACAGCTACTACCGGCGCAGTTTTATCACGATGTAAAATAACAGTTAACCCATTGGGCAGTTTGTATTCATCAAACTCAATTTTACGTTCCTGGGCACGTAATTGTGAAAAAAGCAGAAGAATTACTGCAGTTACAAAAGTTCTTTTCATTTGCAAGGAATTTGTTGTAAATAATATTAATCATCAACGAAAAAATGTATTTAATTTTCTATTCATTAATCAGGGTACAATAAATACATTTTTTTAGCAATTTATAAGAAAAAATATATCCAAAAAAATTATTTTCTATAATTTAACCATTCCAAAATTAACTTATCTGAAATTTGTTGAGGAGCGTACCACTGAATGGCATCATCTTTCTTAAACCAAGTTAATTGTCGCTTTGCATAATGGCGAGTGTTTAACTGTATTAAAGAAATAGCTTTATCTAGTGAAACAAAACCATTTAAGTAGTCAAACAGTTCTTTGTAGCCAACGGTTTGTAGCGCATTTAAATGTTGCAGGGGTTGTAGTTGTTTTACTTCTTCCAACAAACCTTCCTCCATCATTGCCAATACACGAGCATTAATTCTTTCATACAATGCTGCACGTGGCATTTCTAAGCCAATTTTCAATATACGAAAAGGTCGTTCTACCGGTATATTTGAACGATAATAAAGAATGGATTTACCGGTTGCTTTTACTACCTCTAATGCACGCATTAATCTATTCGGATTTTGTTGTTCACCTTTTTGCCAATATTCAGCATCATACTGCTGAATTTGTTGCTGCAACCAGCTTAATCCCTTTGATTCAAAATTTTGTATGATTTCTTTGCGGATACTCGGATCAATATTGGGTATTGCATCTAACCCATTGCAAAAAGCATTTACATACAAGCCACTGCCACCTACCATTACTGCAACATCATGTTGATGAAAAATTTGATTGGCAGCAGCTAATGCGTATTGCTCAAAAAGGGCTGCATTTACTTCATCGAAAATACTGTGTGAATTAATAAAATAATGGGGTACTAATGCAAGTTCTTGTTCCGTTGGTTTTGCTACACCAATATTCATTTCACGAAAACATTGCCTAGAGTCTGCGGAAATAATTTCTGTATGTAACAATTGGGCAACACGCAAAGCAAGTGCGGTTTTACCCACCGCAGTAGGGCCAACAATTACAATGATTAATGGTTTTAACAATGCCGATTATTTTAAAACTATTGGCAAAAAATATACTAAAAATCATCATCCATTTGTCCTTCAGCATCTTCAGCATCTTCTTCTGCATCGTTTTCATCATCGGCATCTTCACCAAAACCATCTGCTGCTTCAGACAAATCATACTTTTCTTCAATGTCTGCAAATTTCTCTCCCAACAGTGATTTGGTGCCGTATTGCTGAGGACCTATACCTTCAACCCTTGTAATTAAAGGATATACCAACTTTGGATTTTCTTCTTTTATAATTTGAATTAAGGCTATGAGAAACACCCAATTTTTATTAAAATCATACACATATATGAATTTTTGATTGGGATCTTTGATTTCACTGCCAATGGTAGTATCGGCCATTAATAATGGCGGCACCACATACGTTTTATCATATACCTCGAGCGATATTTCTCTTCCGCGCTGCCAGGCATCATTGCTACGATAAAAAGTTGCCTGATGCTTGTTATCAAACTCATATGCTTTTAATATGGCCAAATGTAAATCCAAAAAATGTTGTGTATGCTTTATGGCTATATCGCGATAAACAGCATCATCCTCTTCTAAGTAAACCCTAAATTTTAAAACGGCCATACCAATTGTATTTGAAGTTAATTATATAAATCAATGAATTGCTAGCTTCATGAATATTGGAAACATGGAATTAAGGTTTCAAAGAAACGAAAAAAAATTTTAAACAGGTTGTAAGTTTAAAGAGGCCGCTTTTTGTAACATAAATTGATAAGCAGCTTCATAAGTATTTGGAATTATACCGTCTAAAATCGCTTCTTTAATGGCATCTTTTATAATACCTACTTGCCTACCCGGCGATATACCAAAAATGCGCATAATATCTTCACCCGACAATGGGGGTTGCCAATTTCGAATATGGTCTTTTTCTTCAACAGCCTTCATGCGTTCTTTCACCAACTCAAAGTTTTGCATGTAACGCTTAACTTTTTGTTTGTTTTTACTGGTTATATCGGCATTGCACAATAACATTAAAGCATCAATATCATCACCTGCATCAAATAACAGCCTTCTTATGGCACTATCACTAATATTTTCTTTAGTTAATGATATGGGGCGCAAATGCAGCTCTACCATTTTTTTTACAAACTTCATTTTTTCATTCATGGGCAATTTTAGTTGAGCAAAAATTTTGGGAACCATTTTTGCACCCACTACTTCGTGACCATGAAAAGTAAAACCTTGCCCGGGTTCAAATCGTTTAGTGGCAGGCTTTCCAATATCGTGTAAAACTGCAGCCCAACGCAACCATAAATCATTGGTGGTTTGGGCAATATTATCTATTACTTGTAAAGTGTGGTAAAAATTATCTTTATGCCCTTTCCCATCAATATTTTCCGCACCATGTAAGGCCATCATTTGCGGAAATATTATGGACAATAATCCTGACTTACTTAACAAATCGAAACCTATACTTGGTATGGGTGCTAATAAAATTTTATTAAGCTCATCGGTAATACGTTCTTGTGAAACAATGGAAATGCGATGTGCATCTTGCTGAATAGCAGCAAAAGTTGCCGGTGCAATAGAAAAATTTAATTGTGTAGCAAATCGTATTGCCCGCATCATGCGCAAAGGGTCATCACTAAAAGTCTGTATTGGATCGAGTGGGGTTTGAATGATTTTATTTTTTAAATCGTTGATACCATTAAATGGATCAATTAAAGTGCCGAAATCTGCTTTATTCAAGCTAATGCCCATGGCATTAATGGTAAAATCGCGCCTTAATTGGTCATCAGCTAAACTACCTGAAGTAACTTGTGGCTTACGGCTATTTTGCGTATAACTTTCTTTTCTGGCTCCCACAAATTCTACTTCGAAATAGGAATCGTTCTGTAAAGGAATTTTTATTTGTGCTGTTCCAAAATTTTTAAAAAAAGCAACATAAGGTGTTGGATTAAATTTTTCAGCCACTGCATGCGCTAATGCAATACCATCACCTAAACATACAATATCGGCATCCTTGGTTGGTCTTCCTAAAATTTTATCCCGCACAAATCCACCAATTAAGTAAACCGGCAGGTTCAATTCTTGCGCAGCCAAGGCTATGTTGTTAATAATATTTGCTTCAGTATTTGATAAATTAATTTGCATTCGGGCAAATATATTAAATAAAAAATGATTTTAATGTTATTCCGTAGCAAAGTTATTACAATACTATGCTACAACTGATTAGTGAATTATAATTTTTGAAGAAGTGGTTGTAATAATTGTTCGGGTTGAATATGAAGTGCACAATGAAAATGCTTTTGTGGGCAAGCCTTTTTTCCGTGAAGGCCGCAAGGCCTGCAGTTTAGTTTTTCATTTACTTCAATAATATATTTTTCTGTGCTTAATGGCCCATATCCAAAATTGGGAATGGTGGAACAAAATATGGCAGCTACCGGTGCATTAACTGCAGAAGCAAAATGCATGGGTGCAGAGTCGTTTACATAATTCATTACCGCATGTTGCATTAAAGCGGCAGATTGTAAAAAACTTATTTGCCCGGCTAAATTAACAACATGTTTGTTTGCTAACTGCGGGGCTATTTGTGAACACAAATCAAAATCGGATGGGCCACCTAAAAAATACACTAACAAATCATCAGGTATTTTTTGTAAAAACTCAACCCACTTCTCCGCAGGAAATTGTTTCGTAAACCAAACTGATGCCGGGGCAACACATATATATGGTGGTTGTATTAAATGTTGAATTGAGGCTAAAACAGTTTGATTGTAATACAATTTAGGCATGGCAGGCTCGTTGCCCGTGAAATGTGCAATAAGCTGTTGATTTCTTTCTATTTCATGCAAAGTCTTATCAGTATTATTAAATTGATGCTGTATGGCAATTGTGTAAAACTTGCTTAAAATATGGGTATTAAAACCAACTGTTTCTTTAGCGCCAGATAGAACTGTAAGAAATGCCGTGGCCGCGTAACGTTGCACATTAATTACCGCATCAAATTTTTCATTCCGAATTTGAAATAATAATTTGAATAAATTACGGTACTTAGATTGCCTTTTGTTCCATATCCAAACTTTTTGAATATAGGGATGATTATCGAATAAGCTTTCATTGCCTTTACGAACAAGTATGTGCAACTTTATTTCGGGATAAGTGAGTTTAATTTTTTCTAATAGAGCAGTTGCTAGTACAACATCACCAATAAATGCAGTTTGAATAAGCAACATTTTTTTCATAGCTGCAAAAATAGCAGCAATTGGGAAGTATTACTCAAATTCTAGTTCATTACTGAAAAATTCCCAATCGAATAAAACATATTTCTCTTGGAATAAACATAAAGGTTTGGGTGCATGAAGTTGGCCATCATTTTGCATCTCTGTTAAGTCTGACGAAACAGTATGCTTTTCTAACCCTAATTGTAAAATTAATTCAATGAAGGGCTGAATTTTTTCGGAAGGAACATCCACTATAACTCGCGCCATAACCCAAACATATTTCTTACAAAATAAGCCAAAAAATTGAATTTACCTACCCTTTTTCAATGAAAAACATTAAAATTTAATGCTTGTTATTCGTATTTAATTGACTATCATAAAACACATGCAGCAAAATGGTACTTAATAGTGACTTAGGCTTACAATACTCTATAAGTTCCATCAACTAACCATGCTATTCGTTTTGCATTTTTAAATTCTTGAGTTTTGGGATATGGGTTCAACAAAGCATAGACAATTTCATCTTGTATGAATTGAGGTATTTTAAATGATTCAGATGCGTCATTATTTTGCGAAACCTGCAGGAAACATGCAAGAATAGGTTTTCTAAATCTTTTAATTAATTGTTTGCACAAAATATCGTTGCAAATTCGAATAGGTACGCCCTCAATATCTTCTAAGTTTAAGCATGCATCTGCTAAACAAATTACATTATTAAAAATAATGGTGATGGGATTGTGTTGTTCATCTAAATAATCAAATAAGGCCAAATCAATAGCAGCAACATATTGTAAAACTTGTTGTTTGCTCTCCATTAACACTTCATAATTAAAGCAAACATCATGCTTTTTTAATACATTAATTAAACCGCAAACAGCATTTTCATTTGTTGCATCACAAGCAATTTGCCAACCAATTTCAGTAGGTAAAACAACATATATTCCTTGTTGTAATGCTGCTAATGCGGTACTCATTTCAGTTTCATACCTCTCCTCCATTGTTCAAAAATAATTGAAAATAATTTTGCTAAAGCACACACAATAAATAAATGTTTAATAAATAACAATGAACAATACTTTAGTTATGTTTGCGAAAATTTTTTTTAATGGAATTACAAAAATTAATTGATGAGGCCTGGAATAATAGGTCTTTGCTAAAAAATACAACTTATACCGAAGCAGTAAAAACAGTAATTGATGCTGTAGACAAAGGAACCTTGAGAACAGCTTCGCCCACACCGGAAGGCTGGCAGGTAAACGAATGGGTTAAACAAGCCATTTTAATGTATTTCGCAATACAACCCATGGAAACACATAGTTTACCTCCGTTTGAATTTTATGATAAAATGCTGTTGAAAAAAAATTATGCAGCATTAGGCGTTAGGGCTGTACCACATGCAGTTGCCCGTTATGGTGCTTATTTGGCCAAAAATGTGGTTTTAATGCCCAGTTATGTGAATATTGGGGCGTATGTCGATGAAGGAACCATGGTTGATACTTGGGCTACTGTTGGAAGTTGTGCCCAAATTGGTAAAAATGTGCACTTAAGTGGTGGTGTTGGCATTGGTGGGGTTTTGGAACCCTTGCAAGCCAGCCCGGTAATTATTGAAGACGGTTGCTTTTTAGGTAGCAGAAGTATTGTAGTGGAAGGTGTTAGAGTAGAAAAAGAAGCGGTGCTTGGTGCAAATGTAGTCTTAACACAATCTACCAAAATAATTGATGTTAGCGGCAACGAACCTATTGAATACAAAGGTTATGTTCCGGCCCGTAGTGTGGTAATTCCGGGTACTTACCCCAAACAATTCCCAGCAGGTACATACCAAGTTAGTTGTGCATTAATTATTGGAAAAAGAAAATCCAGCACCGATTTAAAAACCAGTTTAAATGATGCCTTACGCGATTTTAATATAGCAGTTTAATTATTCTAAGGCCGGCAGAAAAAAGCATGCTAAAAAATATAAATCTAAAAGCATCAGGAGGATGGCTCATTGCAATTACTGGTGCATTGCTATTTTCTACAAAAGCCATTTTTGTAAAATTAGCCTTTCAGCATACACATGTTACCGCTCTGCATTTATTAGTATTAAGAATGCTATTTTCAATGCCGTTTTATGTTTTTGCCGGCCTTTACTCCCATCAAAAAGCAACCCATAAAATTACCCAAAAACAATGGTTACTAATTGCCAGTATGGGTATTTTAGGATACTATTTTAGCAGCCTTTTCGATTTTATTGGCTTACAATATATTTCTGCAGGCCTAGAAAGATTAATTCTTTTTTTGTACCCTACTTTTACTGTATTAATTAACACTTTCATCTTAAAAACGCGCCTAAAACGCATTCAACTTATAGCCCTCATTCTAACCTACTTGGGTATTGGTATTGCATTTTTAGGCGAAGTACAAATAGATACAACGAGCAATTATTTTTACTACGGTTCATTTATGGTTTTTTTGTGTGCCATTACTTACTCTATTTATTTGTCGGGTTCAGGAAAGTTAGTCCCTATAATTGGTCCAACTCCTTACACAGCTTATGTTATGCTTTTTGCAACGGCTGGTGTTTTTATACATTTTTTGCTTACTGCCCATACAACAACATATGCATTTTTTGAACCTAATTTATTGCTATATGGCATTGCATTAGCAATTGTAGCTACCGTTTTACCCTCTTTTTTGTTAAATATTGGCATGAAAAAAGTGGGAAGTAACAATATTGCCATAATTACCAGTATTGGGCCGGTATCAACCATTTTACAAGCGCATTTTTTTTTGAATGAACCCATTTTATTATTACAAATTATAGGCACTTTATTGGTAATTATTGGTGTTTTATTAACAAGCCTGAAAAATTCAATATAAATAACCTACCAAAGGAAAGAAAATACGCTTTTCATATTGAGTACATAACTTTTATAAGCCTCATCCTTTTCTCTCCAATATCTTTATTTTTTATAAATTTTTTATAAATTTTCATTCGTAAAAAAAGGAATAAAATCATTCTTAACATCAACAGCCACCAAGTAACACTTAAACCTAACACACCAATGGCATATAATAAAAGAGAGGCGAATATGGAATGACAAATATTGACAAGGACCTGATAAAATTAAATGGGATGCAACATACGGTTTAAGCATTAACCGAAACTTCAATTTCCGCATGCTGAATACCAACCAGAATAGTAAAATATCTGAAAGAAAAAGAAAAAGAATAACAATTCCTTGAGTATGACAACTAAATACCGGCATTATTACCAACACAAGGGTTTTAGGTAAAATATTGAATGCCAACTAGACAGAAAGAAGTAACTGCATGTTTTTTAAGCATAAATGAAAGTATGTACGATTTAATTGAATAACTATACTGCCAGAAAATCATTTTCACTCATCACCTAAATGTCATTTTTTCTTAATTTATGTAGTTGAACTGTCAAAAAGTTTTTAAAAGCAGCCATTGCACAACATTTGATAAAATAAAGAACGATAATAAATATAAAAATTGATTGTTAACAACTAAAAACATACAACTATGACACTCGTAAAACACAATGCTATGACTCCTGTATTTAACAGGTTTTTAGATGACTTTTTTAGTAGTGATTGGGCCGATTGGGGGCTTAAAAACTTTTCTAGCGAAGGTAGTACCTTACCTAAAGTAAACATTAAAGAAGACGACAACGGCTACACTGTGGAAATGGCAGCACCCGGTATGAAAAAGGAAGATTTTCAAATTAATTTAGACAAGCAAATTTTAACCATTAGTGCTGAAGCCAAAGTAGAAAAAGAAGAGAAAAAAGAAACTTATAGCCGAAAAGAATTTAATTATCAAAGTTTCCAACGCAGTTTTAGTTTACCCGATACTGCCGACGATGAAAAAATTTCAGCTAAGTACACAGATGGTATTTTGCACATTTATATTCCCAAAAAAGAAGAGGCAAAACCCAAACCGGCTAAAACAATTGCTATTGCTTAACTTCTATGCTTTTATTCTGTAAAAAACTTGTTAGATGGGTTGTGCTATACTTTTAAAAGCACAACCCATTTTATTTCATTGTTAAAGCAGAGTTTAAATAAAACAACTGAGCAATATCAGTTCAGCCACATCAAAATACTATGCTAACTTTATCAAACAAATTTTAAATGGTTATGGAATATAAAGATTACTATAGCTTATTGGGTGTAAGTAAAACAGCATCGGCTGATGAAATAAAAAAAGCATACAGAAAATTGGCTGTAAAGTATCATCCTGATAAAAATCCGAATAATAAAGAAGCCGAAGAAAAATTTAAACAAATTAATGAGGCATATGAAGTGCTAGGCGATCCTGAAAAAAGAAAAAAATATGATACATTAGGAGCCAATTGGAAACAATACGAACAATCCGGTTTTTCAGGAAATCCATTTGGTACTCAAAATGCCGGTGGTGGAAAACAGCATTTTCATTTTGAAGGTGATCCATCTGATTTTTTTTCCGAAGGCGGAGGCAGTGGTTTTTCCGATTTTTTTGAAGCATTTTTTGGAGGAATGGGTGGTGGAAGAAAATCTAAATCACGCAATCCATTTAGCAACTCACCATACGAATCACAACCTTCTGACTTAACAGGAGATGTTACTATTACTTTACAAGAGGCATATACCGGAACTGAAAGAATTATTAGTACCGGAACTGAAAAAATTAAACTGAACATAAAACCCGGCGCTTATGAAGGCTTACAATTAAAAGCCAAAGGAAAAGGAATGAAAAACAGCAGCGGTAAAGCAGGCGATTTGTATATAAATGTACATGTGCAGCCAAATGCAGTATATACAAGAAAAAACAACGATTTATATATGAATTTACCTGTTGATGTATTTACTTTACTGTTAGGCGGCAAGCAAGAAATAATAACATTAGGTGGCAAAATAAACATTACATTACCTGAATGCAGCGCTAATGGTAAAACTATGCGTTTGAAAGGAAAAGGTATGCCTGTATATAATCAACCCAATACGTTTGGCGATTTGTATGTCACATTACAAGCGCAAATACCTACAAGCCTTTCTGCAAAACAAAAAAGCTTATTAAAAGAAGCAAAAGATGCTGCATAAATTAATTAAAAAGAAATTCTAAATTTAAAACCATTTTATATGACTGGAAATTTTAATGAAATTATCTCAGACAATAAACCTGTTTTGGTTGATTTTTTTGCTGAATGGTGTGGACCATGCAAAATGATGGCGCCTACCTTGCAAGATGTTGCACGAACAGTTGGCAACGGAGCAAGGGTTATAAAAATTGATGTAGATAAAAATCCTAATTTAGCTATGAAATATCAAATACAAGGGGTACCGACTTTAATTTTATTTAAAGAGGGAAAAATTTTATGGCGCCAAAGTGGTGTTGTACCCAAAAGCATTATCATGCAACAAATACAACCACACGTAAAATAATAACTGAATGTAATTAGTTTATTACATAGTTTCTTCAAAAATATTTTCGTGAAAGGCATTATTCTTCAATAAGTCATAATGATGTAATAAAGCCTTTTTCAGTTTTATTTTTCGATAAGGTAATTTATGTTGTTTTGCAAATACTTCAATTTCTTTTGAAATGGCAGGATAATATACATGGTGCACATTCGGAAACAAATGGTGTGCAATATGATAATTAAATGAACCCATAAAAAACCGAATAAACCAATTATCTTCTTCAACATCATTTGTACAAGAAAGTTGATGAAAAAACCAACTTGAAGGCATTTTTCCGTTATGATCAGGTAATGGAAATGAATTATCTAAATTGGCATGTGGCGGTAATAATACAATTAATGAAATTATACTGGCAGTAAACATCATAATAAGAAATGCACTAATTACAGTTGCCCAACTAAGCCCAATAATAAACTTAGGAATAAGTATTATATAAGCAATAAATATAAACTTAAATAAAATTAATTTTAAATATTCAATCGAAGGAATTGAGGTTACTTTCCAAACTAATTTTTTCCTGTTAAAGTAGTCTTTAAAATCGCGAATCAACAACCAATTCAACAAGTATAAAGGATATAAAACAGGAAGATATATGTGCTGGTATTTATGCCACAATTTAAATTCACCATGTGGGAATACCCTTGCAATAGGGCTTTGCTCAAAATCACTATCCCATCCCATCACATTTGGGTAATTATGATGTAAACGTACATGGCGAACTCTGAAAATATAGCTGTTAGCCCCCATCAAATCAAAAATATATACATATATCTTATTTAATTTTTTAGACTGAAAAATTGTGCCATGAACAGCTTCATGAATTAATGTTAAATAATTTACTACCAACAGAAAACCCATAAATGCATACAAAAACAGAATAGCAACCTTATAGCTTGAAAAAACCATAGCTAATGCCCAAGCTCCAAAATATAATATTGGAAATAAAATTGCTTTGAAATAAATCAAAAATGTAGAGTGCAATTGCAGTGAAGAGATAGCGTTATTTACCTTTGTTCTTAATTGTAAAAATAGTTCTTCATCTTGCAATTTCCTATAAATTGGCTTTGCAGGCTTTGTAAACATTTCCATGCTAATAAAATTTTGAGTTTTTCAATGCAGCTGGGAAATGGTGAAAACTCAAAATAAACTATTAATAGGATGTGCAAATTTAATTATTAATTGCTAAAAAATTAAACTACTTGTTTAATATTTTTTTCATCTTTAACTTGTTATTCAATTACATCGGTAATAAGAAGTAATGCTAAAAAAAATATACATAAAAAATGCCAAGGCCAAATTGTTTGAAACAGATACAATTTTCAACTCCTTGTACCCTATCGATATTCAAGCATTGGCAAAAAGGCATTGGACCCCCATTGATGTTGCTAAAACTGCTGCTGATTTTTTAGCCATAGAACCTAATACTAAAATTTTAGATATTGGCAGTGGTGTAGGCAAATTTTGTTTAACAGCTGCATTTTTTCATCCTAAAAATTTATTTTTCGGTATAGAACAAAGAAAAAAATTAGTAGATATTGCTAAACAAACGCAGTTAAAATTAGGCCTAGAAAATGTGTGTTTTATAGAAGGGAATGTTATGGAAATTAATTTTAGTGAATATCATCATTTTTATTTTTATAATTCATTTTTTGAAAATATTGCCGGAACTGAAAAAATTGACGACGAAGTAAGCTACTCACTTCAAAAATTCAATTCCTACAATATATTTCTATACAAACAACTCCAAAAGAAACCGGTAGGAACAAGATTAGTTACATTTCACAGTCTTGAAAATGAAGTGCCTTCAAATTTTATGTTAGTGGAAGCCAAAATGGATAATTTATTAAAATTTTGGATAAAAACCATTTAATTAAAAGTTTTTACTAAAAATGTAAAAATAATAACCATTTTAAAACGATTCTGAAAAAATATCAAATTTAAATTACTTTTCTAAGCCAGTAAAAATAATATCTTTAACTTGTCT
Organism: Hydrotalea sp.; assembly: GCF_049968455.1. Taxonomy (NCBI): domain Bacteria; kingdom Pseudomonadati; phylum Bacteroidota; class Chitinophagia; order Chitinophagales; family Chitinophagaceae; genus Hydrotalea; species Hydrotalea sp. The sequence continues at coordinate 175,228 of NZ_JBMFQT010000002.1, forward strand.
AATAGAAATAATTTTTATGTTAGCACCTATTCATCCAACCGAACAAGAATTGATTAGTAATATTTTGTTGGCTCAAAACCAAGAAGAGGTAAAACAAAAAGTAGATTTTTTTATGGAATTACTAAATGAATTAGGTACGGGTGAAAATGAAATTAAGAGAATTTTAAACAACATTCAAGCACAATTAGATAGTTGCAACCCTTTTAATTTCGATGCACAACAATGGAGTAATATAAAAATGGCTGATATTTACTGTTATGAAATTTATCAAGCCATGTTTGGTGTTCAATACTTATAATAAAGTTTCCTACTAATTCCTAGCCTTCTATCGTTTTATAAACTAATTTGTTTATTTAAAAACGTTTCAGCTATATCTAAATAGGTTTGTTTTTTTGTTGTAGGCCATTTATTAAAATTTTGCACCAACATATTCATGCGAACATTAGTACTGAAATAATCAGCATGCTTGTGAATAAAACGCCAAAATAGTGCATCCCAAATTTGTTGCCAATTACCTTTTTTGTAATTACTCATTTTTAAAATGTAATTGCTCCCACTTATATAGGGTTTTGTTGCCATTATTCCGCCATCGGCAAACTGACTCATTCCATACACATTAGGTACCATAACCCAATCATACGCATCTATAAATAATTCCATAAACCATTTATATACCGCATTTGGATGAAATTCACACAAAAACATAAAATTGCCTAAAATCATTAATCGTTCTATATGATGGCAATATCCGGTTTCCAACACTTTCAGAATACTTAAATCAATGGGTTCAATTCCGGTTGTGCCGGTATAAAATGTTAAAGGAATATCATTTTGATGCTGCCAAAAATTAGCATTACGCATATTTGTTCCTTGCAATTCATATACCGCCCTAATGAATTCTCTCCATCCAATAATTTGGCGAACAAAGCCTTCTTGCGAATTCATGGGAATATTGTGACCTTGTACAAAATGTAATAGTTCATCTAATAAATGTTGGGGAGTAAGCAACCCATTATTCAACATGGGAGATAGAACACTATGATATAAAAAATTTGAACGAACATCTATGGCATCTTCATAAGTACCAAAATGGAAAAATCGTTCACTTATAAATTGATGCAACCATTGTTTGCTTTCACCATGTGTTACTGCGTAAAACCCATGGGTTGGCATTGAACCCTTGTTATTTAGAAAGCGTTGTTGAACATAAGCAATGGCCTCTTTCACATATTCATTGATTGGAAATAATTGGGTTTGAGGTGGAATTTGATTAGTCGGAAAACGTAGTCTGTTTTCTGCATCAAACGACCATTTTCCGCCAACAGGAGATAAATTATCGTCAACCAAAATTTTCCATTTTTTTCTTTGAAACCGATAAAAATCAGTTTGGAATATTTTAGTTAGTTTTTCAAAATACTGCTGCAAACTTTGCACCTCATTTAAAAACAATGCCGATGGTAGTTGTTTCAAATGTATTTGACATTTTAATGCAGTTTGTCTTATTCTTTTTTGTAACCAATTATCAGTGGTATCAATGTAAGTGATGGAATGAAATCCCTCTTCCTTCAAATAAGGTAATAATAATCGTATATCAGAAAGAGGGTTATGAGCATCAATATAAACAACTTTTTTTTGCTTTTTTTGTAAGTAAGCCTCATAGTATTTCATGGAAGCACGATGAAAAATAAGCTTTTGCCGATGAAAATTGAATTCACGAAAAAATAAATATTCTTCTACTAAATAAATAACTTCAGCTTCGTTCATCAAAACGCTTTCCTCAAATAACTGATGTGGAAAAACAATAGCTACAGACATTCATTATTTTTTTTGCTTTCTACATTTTTCACTGCAATATTTCACTTCTGACCAAACAGAAGCCCATTTTTTTCTCCAAGTAAATGGCCTTTGACAAACAATACAAATTTTTTGAGGTAAATACTGTTTATTGGCTTTAAATGTACTTTTTTGAGACATGGCTTTTTACTTGCAAGCATTAATAACAAAGTTGCAGTTCAGTTGTTGAAAAAAATTAAAATTTAGAAGCAAAGACAATAAAAAAGGTAGTTAATAAATTAACTACCTGATGAATGAGTGCCCAGGACTGGATTCGAACCAGCACATCCTTTCGGACGCTGCGACCTGAACACAGTGCGTCTACCAATTTCGCCACCTGGGCATAGTGGTTCAGGGCAGCAAATATACTTTCATTTAAGTAACCAACAAACTGCATCCTCTTATGTCACTATTATCTAAACGGCCTAGCACCTCAAAACTTCCATCATCATATACTTTCCCAACATCTTCGGTAGCAATAAAACTGCAACTATACAAATTAGCTAAATCAATAATATTCAAGATTCCTTCACCCGTAGCTTTTATTTGTAATGGATCATCTTCATCACGAACCATCACTTTCATCCATGGAGGGCAGTAAAAACGACCATTACCCTTTGAATAAGCTTGTGATAATAATTCTGTCATGCCATATTCCGCATGTATAGCGGGTAAATTAAATGCTGACATGAGTGTTTGGTGTAAAGCTTCTCGGGTAATTTCTTTACGCCTTCCCTTCATACCGCCCGTTTCTATAATAACCGTATGTTTCAACGGTTGAGGATATTGTTCAGCAAAGTCGAGCAAGGCAAAAGTTACACCAATTAACAAAACCGGTTGTTTAACAGCCTCTAATGCTTTTAAAGTTGATGCTAATTGCGCATAATTATATAAATAAAACCCACTTTGTGAATGATTGGAAAGTTTAATTAAGGAATCTACCATTGTAACCAACGACGAATTGGGCCTTTCTAAATAAGCAGGTAATAAGCCAATAATACACCAATTTTTGGGAGAACCATAAAATTGCTCAAAAGCTTTTAAAAAGCTTTTTTCATATATGACAACACTTTTAACCAAATGCCTGCTATTAATGGTTCCGGTAGTACCACTACTTTCAAAAACGGCTTCGGGATAAAAGTTTGTGGAAGTAATTGCTTTGGTTTTGAAAAAAGAAATAGGCAAAAAAGGAATTTTTTCTGTAGAGGCAGCATTTTTATTCCCAGTCAAATCAACCCATTGAGCGTAAACATTGTTATTATCATATTGAAATTGAAATATTTCATTTGCTAATGCAGGAAACGAAGATGCTGAAACTGAAAAAATCTTGTTAAGAAGTTCCATGAAAGGTAAAATATGTTGAAATGAATGAATTATATTTGAAAATGAATATGCGTAATATGAATACAAAAATATTGATGATTTTTTGTTTGACTGCCGTATTAATGAGTTGCTCGAAAAATAAATACACCACAAAACCACAAATTTTTTTAAAAAGCGTAAGTAGTACGGTTGTAGCAAAGGGACAACCATTAACTTTTAATATAGAATTTACTGATAAAGAAGGGGATGTACAAGATAGTATGTGGATTCAAAAAGTATCTAAAGTTTGTCCCAGTAGCCCATTAGCTAATTGGTCACAAAATTTTCAGGTTCCTAACTTCCCTGCCACTAAAGATTTGAAAGGGAATTTTGAAATCAATTTTATTAATAATGTACTTAGTTCCGGTTACTATTATATTACGGGATGCGGCAATGCACCTGACACATGTTATTTTCGTTTTGTGCTAACCGATTTAGCGGGCCATTCGAGCGATACGCTTGTTTCGCCTAATATTGTACTTTTACCCTAATGCAATTAAAACCTTACAGTAGTTTTATTCGTGCCCTTTTTTTTGGCAATTACTTTTATGGTATTTGCGCAGTAGCTTTATCAGTAGAATCGGCTTTTCAATTACAAGTAGCATTAAATCCTCCAGCCTATTACATACTCATTTTTGCTGCTACCGTTGTTTATTATACAAAAGCTTACTTAACTGAAAATTTATCAGACGCCAATAACAAGCGAGCTGCATGGTATGTTAAAAATTATCGCTGGGTTTATATCTCACAAATAATACTTTTTATAATAGCGCTACTTTGTTTCATATTATTATTAAACAAAACATGGCAAAATATTTTTCATATTTCATTGATTGAATGGTTATTATGGTTTTCGGTACCTATTGTAGCAGGTTTATACTACGGTATTGGATTGGCCAATTTTAAAAATTTTAATTTGCGAAATACCGGCTGGCTAAAGCCTTTTGTAATAGGGTTTGTTTGGGCAGGCACTATTACCATTTATCCCATTCTTTTTCAATCACTCATTAAGCCTTTACATTTTCAACTAACAACTTTTGAAGTGCTATTCTTTATTAAGAATTTCATGTACATCACACTTCTTTGCATTATGTTCGATATTAAAGATTATGCCACAGACTATAATCACCAATTAAAAACCTTTGTAGTTCGGGTTGGCTTGCGTAAAACTATTTTTTATATTCTCATTCCATTATGTATCATAGGCTTTGGCACCTTTTTATTTTATACCATTTCACATGATTTTAATTCAGCAAGAATTATACTCAATGCCATCCCATTTATTTTAATTTTAATAGTTGCCTATTCAATGCACCGCAGAAAAAATATTATGTATTATTTAATCATCATAGATGGATTAATGTTGGTTAAAGCATGCTTTGGAATTATTAGTACCTTAGTAACATTTTAAAACTTAACTACTATGTCAAAAAAAGAAAAGGGGAAAAAAGAAAAAGAAAAAAATCTGTTATCAGATGCGTCACTGAATTTTTTAAAAAATTACATTAATACACCATCTCCTGTTGGATTTGAAAGTAATGGGCAAAAAATTTGGCTCGATTATATTAAAAATTATACTGACACAACTTTTACAGATCCTTATGGTACTGCAGTGGGCATAATTAATCCAAATGAAGCTTTTAAAGTTGTGATAGAAGCACATGCCGATGAAATAAGTTGGTTTGTAAACTACATTACCGACCAGGGTTTAATTTACTTAAAAAGAAATGGAGGTGTTGACCATCAAATTGCACCATCTATGCGTGTATTTATTCATGGTAAAAAAGGCCCGGTAAAAGCTGTATTTGGATGGCCCGCTATTCATACCCGGATTAGCGGCAGTGATCAAAAAGAAAACCAACCCAAAGTTGAAAATCTTTTTTTGGATTGTGGTGCAAGAAGTAAAAAAGAAGTTGAGGATTTAGGCGTTCATGTTGGAGCAGTTGTTACATATATGGATGGTTTTGATGAAATAGCAAATGATTATTATATTGGAAGAGCATTTGATAATAGAATTGGAGGGTTCATGATTGCTGAAGTAGCGCGTTTAATGAAAGAAAATAAAATTAAACTCCCATTCGGATTATATATAGTAAATGCCGTTCAAGAAGAAATAGGATTACGAGGCGCAGAAATGATTGCTAGAAGAATTAAACCCAATGTTGCCATTATTACTGATGTTACGCATGATACACAAACACCTATGATTAACAAAAACATTGAAGGTGATGTTGCTTGTGGTAAAGGACCCTCCCCAACCTATGGTCCGGCAGTACATACAAAACTATTGCATTTGGTTGAAGAAGTGGCTGCAGCCAATGACATACCGCTACAAATGCGTGCAGTTAGTAGAAGTACCGGAACAGATACTGATAGTTTTGCTTATGCTAATGATGGTTGCCCAAGTGTATTAATATCCATTCCCCTTCGTTATATGCACACAACAGTAGAAATGATACATAAAAAAGATATTGAATACACTATTCAGTTAATATATAAAACATTATTACAATTAACGCCTAAAACTAATTTAAGTTATTTTTAATTAAGTACTCTCAATTTCATTCATTCGGCAAACTGCTTTAAAATTCAGTAATTTTGCCGGATGAATGAAGTTTTAGATGAAAAACGCATTGCCATACTAGATTTATACAATGGTGAACCCAATGAAGGCATGCGTTGTATTAAAGATTTAGTGGCAGCTTGGGGTATTAAGCATAATACCAAAATACATATGCAGGTATTTAATGTTCGCCAAAATAACGCCATTCCTAATTTAAATTTCGATGCATATATTTCAAGTGGCGGGCCCGGCTCTCCTTTAGAAAGTGAAGGAAGCGACTGGGATAATTCCTATATACATTGGCTACGTTCTGTTGAACAATTTAATAACCATACACAAGAAAGCAATAAAAAGAAACATATACTTTTTATTTGCCACAGTTTTCAAATAGCTTGCCGCCATTATGGGGTTGGAACAGTATGTGAAAGAAAATCAACTTCCTTTGGCGTATTTCCGGTACATATGCTACCTGAAGGTAAACAGGAGCCAATATTCAAAGGATTACACGACCCATTTTATGCCGTTGACAGTCGGGACTATCAGGTAATACAACCTAATCATGAACAAATAAAAAAAATTGGGGGAGCTTTCTTAGCCATTGAGAAAGAAAGACCACATGTTCCTTATGAAAGAGCCTTAATGGCTATTCGCTTTAATGATTATTTTATTGGAACGCAATTCCATCCCGAAGCTGATGCTGTGGGTATGCAAATGTATTTGCAACGTGCCGACAAAAAGAAAGCTGTAATTGATGAACATGGTGAGGCCAAGTGGGAAAGTATGGTGGCACAACTACAAGATCCTGATAAAATTATGTACACCTATAACCACATCATACCTAATTTCCTAAGCTTTGCATTAAAAAGCCATTAATAAAACTTTTATTGAATAGGTATTGGCAATTTACTAATAGATAGAATGAATATACAAGTTATTGAACGCTTGGATAACTTTGTATAATCAAACAATCAATAGCAATGATTCAATCTATTCGCGAAGCATATAATAAAGCTTTTAATGAAGCATATTATTCTAAATTCTTAAACCAATTAAACAGTAAACATCCGGGTGCTATTGATTTTAGAGTAGCAGAAACTCCCATTTTTATTCCTGCTGCTTTTACAAAAAAAATGTTGGATACCTGCGATTATATTATTGATAAAATAACTGATCCCAACTTTAAGCAATTAACAAATAATGCTATTCCCAAACAGTTGCATGTACCAAATGAAACAAATTATAGCCCATTTATAGCATTCGATTTTGGAATTTGCGTCAATGATGAAGGTGAAATTGAACCGCAACTTATTGAAATGCAGGGGTTTCCTTCTTTGTTTGCTTTTCAACTATGGTATGATGAGGTGTTTCACTCTATGTACGATTTGCCCAAAAATTTATCGCCATTTTTAAATGGATATGATAAAGAAAAATACTTAGTATTACTGCGTAATATTATAGTTGGTAACACTCCTGTTGAAAATGTAATACTTTTAGAACTATTTCCGCATGAACAAAAAACAAGAATAGATTTTTATTGCACAACTGATTATATACAAATTGCTACTGTATGTCTTACAGAATTAATAAATGAAAATGGCCACCTATTTTATATTAGAAATGGTAAGAAAACACCAGTACTCAAAATTTATAATAGAATTATTTTTGACGAATTACTACAGCAACCCTATACCGTTATAGAAAAGGCCAATCAAATATTTTTCAACAAGGTTCATGCAGAATGGATACCCCATCCCAACTGGTTTTATAGAATTAGTAAATACACACTGCCTTTTTTGGAACACCCAAACATTCCTGAAACAAAATTTTTAAGCAGTATGAATAGCTTACCTACTGATTTAAATAATTATGTAGTGAAGCCCATTTTTTCATTTGCGGGGCAAGGCGTATTAATTGATGTTACAAAGGAAAATATAGCTGCAATTCCAGATCAGGAGAATTGGATTATTCAGCGAAAAGTTAATTATGCTGCCGCAATAGAAACGCCCAATTTACCTGCAAAAGCGGAAATAAGACTATTCTACTTTTGGGATGAAGGTTGGAACAAACCAAAAGCAGTGATGAATTTAGCACGATTAAGTAAAGGTAAAATGATTGGTACACGTTATAATAAAAACCTTGATTGGGTGGGTGGAACCATGGCATATTTTGAACAATAACATTTTTATGTTATAAAATTAAAGAGATGAAAAAGAAATATTTGCTCCTATTGTTTTGCATTGGTTTAATAAGGGTTGGATTAGCACAAGATAATTATGAAATTCAAGTATATGGTTCGCAAACACAGCCTAAAAATTCAACCATGTTTGAATTACATAGCAACTTTACGTTTGAAGGCGAGCGTGCTGTTGTAGATGGTGTTCGCCCCTCCTACCATGCGGAACATGAAACATTAGAAATAACAAATGGCATTACCGATAATTTTGAATTAGGCTTTTATTTATTTACCAATTACACTGCAGGGTATGGTTACCAAATAATAGGTTCACATATTCGTCCTAGGATTATGGCACCACTCAGTTGGCATTTACCGGTTGGATTAAGCTTATCCACTGAATTTGGATACCAAAGTAAATATTATTCACCTGACACGTGGACCATTGAAATTAGACCCATTATAGATAAACAATGGAATAACTTGTATGTATCCTTTAATCCAACAATGGGTGTTGCATTAAAAGGAATTGACCAACACCAGGCCCCAGACTTTGAACCCAATTTGAAAGTAGCATATCAATTTTTTAAAAATACAGACTTAGGTTTTGAATACTATGGATCAGTTGGTCCCATTAATAACTTTGAGCAATTGCCACAAGAGAACCATGCCGTTTTCTTAGCTTATGATTTAGAAAACAATCCAAACTGGGAAGTAAATATTGGTCCCGGATGGGGTTTAACCCAAGCTACTGATCGCTTTATTTTTAAAGTTCTGATTGGCAGAAAAATTAAATGGGGAGAAAAAAGGCATTCCTAAAGTTTATACTCTGCTGTAGAAAATAAAAACATTGGAATGCCTGCATTTACTAATCTTCCATTTTGTTTTTTAATTTCCCCATTAATGCATAAGCATTACCACCTGCCAACTGAACATTTAACCAATTTATGTTATTATTAGGCATAAGTTCAACATAACCATTTTCACTAATACCTGTTTTAATGGGAACTAAGACATAAGTTTGTTTTTGTTGTTGAACAAATACATACTCGGCTCCATTGTATCGCACTACTGCACTTTCAGGAACAACAACAGCATTATGACTTGTAACATTAAATACCCCGGTTAAAAACATTCCCGGTAATAATTGATGGTTAGATTGCTCGAAATGACAATGCAGTAAACCTGTTCTGTTTTCATTAATGTTTTTAGTCACCAATATTACCTCTACATCATATTTTTTAGAAGTATCACTACTTAAAAAAACTTTACCGGATACACCTTTCTGGAACAAATCAATATCATGTTCAAAAACTGTCATGGCAGCATGAATGTCATTAGGATTCACTAATTCAAATATCACATCTGAAGGATTGACGTATCTTCCAATATTGATATTCACCTTCGTAACATAACCATTAATCGGCGATAAGATGGGTACTGTTTTAGAAATATTTTGACTACTCAATTGTTCTGGATTAATATTAATCATTTTCAATTTTTCAGCAATACCTTTTAAAGTAGCCAACTGAACATTATATTCTGAAGATGTTTGCTGATAAGCCTTTTTACTAGTTGCATCCTGATCACTCAGTTCTTTTTGACGTTGTAAATCAGTTTCTAAGTAAGCAAGCTTAGCTTTTGCTACTAAAAAATCCTGCTGTAACTGAACATAGCTTTGATCTTCCATTAAGGCAATAACTTCTCCTTTATGTACACTTGTACCCGGTAACAAATGTGTACTTTTTAAATAACCGCCCAAAGGCATACTAACAGAAACCATACTTTGAGGTGGCACATCTACCACACCATTAATAGTAACAGTTTTATGCATTACTTTCTGAACCGGCTGCACTATTTGAATACCTGCATTGCGAAACTGAGTATCATTTAATACCACTACAGTATCTGCAAAAGTTTGATCAGATTTTTGTTCAGGGTTTGTGCCAGCATTTTTACAAGCAACAAAAAAAACAATAGAAAATAAAATATAATTAAATTTATCCATAAAATAAATTTTAATAAATTAAATAATGAATTTCAGACACAGCCATTTGTGTGTTATATAATGCACTTAAATAGTCATTTTTTAATGCGATGGCTTGAGCTAACAATGTACTCCACTCTATGTAGTTTATAGCACCCGTTTTATATTGTAAAGACGCTGTATTCAATAAAACCTCTGATTGCTTCAACCCACGATTTTGGTAATACTCAACTGCTGCTAAATGCTTTTTATAGAGTTGAAAATACTTTTTAAGGGTAGTTTCTAATTGACTTTGAACTGATGTAGTTACAGCTTTTGCCGTTGCTTCATTCATCATTGCTGCTTCAATTCGGGCATGCTGAGCTTTAGCAAAAAGAGGAATACCGACACCGATTGAATAAGAAGAAAAACGAGATGAAGCATTATAATAATTCTCAACCCTATCCTTAGTAAGCTGCCATCCAACAATGGATTGATTGTTGTATCCAACCATCAGGTCAGGCAGCAATTTGGCTTTTTCAACTTTAATTTGCATATTCGCCTGCTTTTGCTGCATTAATGCAACCTGAATGGCAGGATGATTCAAAACTTTAGTACTATCAATTAAAATTTTTTCAGGCATTAAAGTATCAGCCGGTTCAATAAGCAAAGGTTGTTGAATAAACAACTGCAATTGAAGTTGAGTAGAGAGTAAATCGGACTTAATTTGTGTCAAACTAAGTGTAATCTGATCTGCTGTATTTTCTAACGCAGTTTTTTCCAACAAATTACTTTCTCCCTTTTCATACCTAAGTGTAGCAATGTTTTTATAATAACTGTAAATACTATCTAATTTTTGTAACAAATACTTTTGCTCAGTTTGAAATTGCAAGGTGATATATAATTGTTCAACCATTTTTTTAATATCAACCACTTGCAAATTGGTTTGTGCTTGAGCAATGGAAGTATTGGTAGCCAGCAACTTTTTCATAGTGGCATAATAACCAGGCAATGAAAAATTTTGCATGATCATAAAGCGTGTATCAAAAAACATACTGTTATAGTTTCCCATTTCTGCATTGAATTGCGTTTTGGGTAACTCAGTTGCTGTGCGCTCCATAATTTTTTGGTATTGCTGATTCAGCGTTGCCACCTTTAATGATGGAGCATTCTTTACTGCAATTGCCAAAACCTCCTTCAAAGTAGCTTTTTGGTTTATTGGCTGTGCATATAAGGTTGTGATACTACTCATCGCAACGATAATAAGTATAGACAACAATTTATTGGTGTTTTTTTTCTTCATGTTTACTTTTTTTGTTTCGAATAGTAAATACAACGAGGGCAATACCAATAAGGTTAATAATGTTGCTGTAATTAAACCACCAATTACAACTGTAGCCAAAGGCCTTTGCACTTCTGCACCTGCACCTGTACTTATAGCCATTGGTAAAAATCCTAATGAAGCAACCGATGCAGTCATTAAAACCGGACGGAGTCGCACTTGCGTTGCCTGAATAATGATTTGGATTGTTGATTTCATACCACTTAATTTCAAGCGATTCATTTCACCTATTAGTACAATACCGTTTAATACAGCTACTCCAAATAATGCAATAAACCCTACACCGGCAGAAATACTAAAGGGCATACCCCGCAAATACAATGCAAACACACCACCAATAGCAGATAATGGGATGGCAGAAAATATTAGTAAAGCATATTTTATATTTTGAAAGGCAAAATATAACATTAATAAAATTAACAATAGGGCTACTGGCACGGCGATACTTAACCGTTTGGTTGCACGTTTCAGGTTTTCATATTGACCACCATATGTAACATAGTAACCGGGTGGTAATTTTAATTGATTACCTACCTTATTTTGTAATTCATTCACAATACTTTCAACATCACGCCCTCTAACATTAAAACCTACTGTAATTCTTCGATGTGCATCCTCTCTTTGAATCTGGTATGGCCCGTCTTTTATTTCAATATTAGCCAAATTACTTAAAGGAATTTGCTGACCACCTGCAACACCAATTTGTAAGTTATTAATATTTTGAATGCTTTCTCGTTGTTGTTGATTTAAACGTATAACCAAGTCATACCTTTTATCACCTTCAAATACTAAACCGGCAATGGCGCCGGCATAAGCAGCCTGTACGGCTGTATTAATGTCATTAATATTTGCCCCATATTTTGCAATAGCATCTCTATTATATTGAATAACTACCTGAGGTACTCCTGTAACAGTTTCTACATACAAATCACGGGCACCTTTTACAGACTGAATAATATTTCCAAGTGTAGCTGCAAAATGGGCCAGAGAATCTAAATCATCGCCGAAAATTTTGCAAACCACATCTTGCCTTGCTCCTGTCATTAACTCGTTGAACCGCATTTGCACAGGGAATTGAAAGCCCGTTGCAACGCCGGGCACCTGTTCTAACGCTTTACTCATTTTTTCTGCTAGCTCATCAAAAGAGTGAGCACTGGTCCATTTTGATTTATCTTTTAAAATCACCATCATGTCAGCAGCTTCAACAGGCATAGGGTCGGTCGGAATTTCACCAGAACCAATTTTAGTTACTACTTTCTCAACCTCCGGAAATTGATGTAACAAAACGCCTGCAGTTTTTTCGGTAGTGGCAATAGTGTTAGTTAATGAAGAACCTGTTAATAGGCGGGTATCAACGGCAAAATCACCTTCTTCTAATTTAGGAATGAATTCCCCACCTAAAGTGCTTAATAACCATATGCAGACCATAAAAATAATAAAACTAACTGCTACAATTGTTTTCGGGATTTTCAATACTTTGATTAATACCGGTTTGTACCACTTTTGTAAACGGTTCATCATTCTATCAGAAAAATTGGGTTTATGGTTTACCTTCCTACTTAATACTAATGATGACATCATTGGTACATAGGTTAATGAAAGAATAAATGCTCCCAGAATGGCAAACGAAACTGTTTCGGCCATTGGTTTAAACATTTTACCTTCTATACCTTGTAAACTTAAAATAGGCAAGTAAACAATAAGAATAATAATTTGACCAAATGCTGCTGAGTTCATCATTTTACCTGCTGCAGTTTCTACTTCAGCATTCATTTGATGTTTAGTAAGTTTAACAACACTTGAGTACTTATGTGTATGTACTATTTTGTGCATCACTGCTTCCACAATAATTACAGCACCATCAACAAGCAGTCCAAAATCCAGTGCGCCCAAGCTCATTAAATTGCCACTTACCCCAAAAAAATTCATCATTACAACTGCAAACAGCATGCTTAATGGAATAACAGAAGCTACAACAAGGCCAGAACGTATGTTTCCTAAAAAAACAATTAAAACAAATAATACGATTATTGCACCTTCTATTAAATTTTTTTGTACCGTTCCAATTGCATTATTGACCATTTTAGTTCTATCTAAAAAAGGATCAATAACTATTCCTTCGGGCAACGATTTTTCAATTTCTTTAATACGATTTTTAATATTCCCAATTACCTTATTGCTATTAGCTCCTTTTAGCATCATAACCACTGCACCGGCTACTTCCCTTTTATCGTTATAAACTGTTGCACCATATCGTATGGCTGTACCATATCTAACATCGGCTACATCACTTATTAATATAGGAATACCATTATCGGTTTGCTTTACAACAATATTTCTAATATCGTTAAGCGACTGAACTAAACCCTCGGTACGAATAAACAAAACATTTGGCCCTTTTTCAATATAGGCGCCACCTGTGTTTTGGTTATTCGAATTCATTGCTTTAAAAACATCTGCAATGGTTAATTGAAAACTTTTCAGTTTGTCGGTGTTAATAGCTACCTCATACTGTTTTAGTTTTCCTCCAAAACTACTTACGTCGGCAACGCCTTCTGTTCCCAGTAATTGTCGCCTTACAATCCAATCTTGAATGTCACGTAAATCAGCTAAGGAATATTTACCCTCATAACCTGCCTTAGGCCTAACAACATATTGAAATACTTCACCTAAACCTGTTGTTACAGGGCCGAGCTCCGGCGTAGCAATTCCAGGTGGAATAATGGATTGCACCTTAATAAGCCGTTCACTAATTTGTTGGCGAGCCCAATACAAATCAGTATTATCATCGAATACAATTGTTACTAAACTTAAACCAAACCTTGAGAAACTACGTTGTTCAATAATACCCGGAACATTTCTTGTAGCTTGCTCAATTGGCACTGTAATGAGTCTTTCTACGTCTGGAGCGCCTAAACTTGGAGCTGTGGTAATAATTAATACCTGATTATTAGTAATATCGGGAACAGCATCAATTGGTAATTTAGTAAGTGAATATGTACCATATCCAACCCATGCCAGTAATAATATTCCAATAATCAGTTTATTACGAACTGAAAATTGAATAATTGCATTTAGCATAACTAATACATTAAAAACATACGCACATAAGGTATGCGGCAGAATGAAATAATATAAGATAATTAATTAACGCAAAATTTTATTGTATAAAAATGCATTAATAAAAAAGCAGTATGAATTATGCTTGACGGGGAGGCTGAAAGATATCTTGCAGTAACGTAAAAGAGTATGCGTGTTGAGTTTCTATTCGAAAGGTCTTCTGTGAATAAGGTATTACTAGCACCTGAACAGATATGGGCTTAGAAGGCATACTAACAAAACCGAACATAAAAGCATTTGCAGATTGTTGAGTTTTAAATGGCAATTGTTGGTCTTGCTGCCAATCATCATCAATAATCAACTTTTTATTGTAATGTAATTTTAAAAAGGATATAAATGAAATTTCCGGATTTTCACTTCGGTGTTGTAGATAATGCTCCATTAATAACGGCAACTTGAGTAACTGATAGGCTTCAGTTGACCCAAACAAAAAAATACAAAATAATGCTATGGTTGCCACTCTTTTCATGACCACATATATAAATGCAATTTACGTATTTTATGCGAATTATGCATAAAAAAGTTGTTCCCTGCTGGCTATAATTAACCACACAAGGAACAAATAATTCATATAAAACTTTTATTGATGGGTAGATTTAGAGGAATAATTTTCGTTCTTTTTAAATTTTAATTGTACATTTTTATCTTTCATCCAATCAATTAACTTAACAAAGTTTACAAATATAAAAATAAGACCCAATGGAATTCCAATAACGTAATCCCAAACTCCGGCAGCATGTTCTGCAATTAATGACCAAAAAAAGAATATTGATACCGGCAATAAAAAAACAATACTAGTAAACATGCCTGGGTTATATTTTGTATTAGCTTTTATATTATAATAAAAAGCATGCATAATAAAATTCCCAAATAAGAATAACATTACTGCAATACCCAACCAAATTGCAGATACAGAAAAAAAGCCTGCAATAATAAAAGTCGTCCACTGCACTAATACATCCATGATAAACGCACCATTCGGATTTAAAGGATAGCTATCGGGTAATTTACTTTTATACAATACTTTATTAATCATTTGAGGGAAATAACCGGGCCAGTGATATTCTTCAAACTGATGCAATAATAGTGAGGCAAAACCAACCCAAATGGCTAATGTAACATTCGAAATTTTGTTGATTTCCATGAAAATGCCTTTCATCACCACTACAGATAGAACTGCCCCCACATCAAACCACTTTTTTCTTAAAAATTCTAACATAACAAAAAATTTAGGGGTAAAAAAAATACTTAACTGTTTATATGTTTTCAATAACCATACCAGCTTGATCTTCTACATATTTATCATCGTTTGAAAGCCTTAACCACAATTACTTACATAGAATAATTAAAATAAAATTAAAATGTACGAATGGGAAAAAATTTCAAAATTATATTTCTGGAAAATTGTTGAAATCCGAATATAACATACAAAAAATTATAGTAATATCAAAAAATGAAGAAGGAAGGTGCTTTATATCAATTCACAAAATTCCACCAAACACCAAATCGAAACCATAGTGGGCGTTCAGGATACAAAGGAGTAATAAAGTTATATTTGTCGAAAGTAAAGCCTTTGGTGGGATTAATGGTGTTTAAATTTTCAAGTTGAAGAAAGCCTTTGAATCCTTTTATTCGAAAATTAAAAAAAAGATTTACATCGGGTCTATTACTGGTTGTATAGGCCGTTTGATAAAAAAACTGACCAAGGAAAGGTGAGTAATTATCCGCCTCGAAATTGGTGTAATACCGTACCTCAATACCGGTAGATAAAAATAAATTGGTATAAAAATTACCTTCAAATGCCAGTCTGTTTCTGGTTAGTATAAAAGGTACATGTATAGGTGCATTTCCGGTAACTTGTTGAATATGTAATTCAGAATACCAATTCCAATATTTTGATAACTTAAATTTCTTTTCAGCACTTAAGTGTATAAAATTAAATAACTTTTTGTACTGAGAAGCCACAAAAAAACTATCGAAATAGGTGTAATTCGTCATTAAATAATAATCACCATTCAAGGTTAATGACAATTTAGGATTATAGTATGTAGCGGATAAATGAGTGGTGTTTTCTTTAGCAAAATTTTGTTTATCGCTAACCGGAAAAGATGTATTAGGATTGAAAATAAAAGAAGGTGTTCGATTTGTATTTTGAAAACCGAGTGTTAAGAAACCTAAACGCTTACTTAACTGCCTTTGTAAGCTTATAAAAGCATGATAGTCACCACTATTATACCCATTTAAAAATAGTTTACCTGAAGCCTCAACATCCCACTTTTGGTTGCGTGTACGATTTCGATACTCGCCCATTAAATATATGTTATGGTAATTTTGTGTACGACTATTTAAGGTATCGGTAAATGTACCTTTTAACAATTGAATTCCGGCACCTGCTTTAAAAAATTGGCTTTGGTTGTTCTTATCAGGAAAAGTTATGATGGCAAATTCATTCGTTAGGTTTGTCCAGGCATCTTTAAAACTAATTGTATCGAGAATGGTATTAAAATTAAAATACTTTTGATATTGCGAGTCAATTACATTGTTATCGTAATAATTGTAATTGTAAGTATTTAGCATAAGGTTTTGCTGCAATCGTAATCGAGCATAAAATAATTTATAAGTAACGGAATCAGTAACCAATGAATCTTTTTTGCCAAAATCATATTGTTGTCTAAATAAAAAAGTACTTTGCTTATAAACATTACCCGTATTAACCGTTGTACTAAACGGGTTAGGATTGGCTACTCCTGCAACACCGAGACGTGTTTCTAATTCATATGGATTGTTTAAAGCCAGGCTATCTATTCTAGTTGGATCCTTCAAGCCACCATTTTCTGAAGAAGCATTTTTGTTGGAAATAAAAATAAAATAATTTTCATAGCGCTTATTGGGCGATTGATAGTGAGTTGTAAAACGCAAATTATTATTGCTTGCATTTTGATTTTTATAAGTTCCAGGAGCATTTGTAAACCGATATTCGAATGAAAAATTGAAATTACTTTTTCGGTTTTGGGTATGCATGAAATCGAGTAGTTGCTCTGCTTTATTCCCTATTAAGTATGCAATTTCTGTATAAGGACGTGTAGTTTGAAATATTTTTGTATTTTCTAATGTAAAATTATAAATATCAAATTGATGAAAGCCTGCATCCCATCCCGATTGCATAATAGGGGTAAATAATAATGAATGTGAAGCGGTTCCAAAATTGCCTAAGGTATAATAATTGTATGGCTGAGGAAAACGGCGGGTGAAATCGTTTAAGGAAGAATCAATTTTACGAATTTTAGTAGAATCGAAATGTCGGTAAAAAATTGTGATTGAATCGGCGTATCTATCACGATGCTGAAGCGAATCTTGCTTTTGTTGATTTGGGATGGGTCTCCCATTTCTATCATAGGAAACATTACCTGATGAAGCACCTGCCCCACTAAACCTACCCGATTGGCCATATTGTTGCTGTGCAGCAGCCTGTTTTACAAGGCTAATGAAACATAAGCTTAAGATAATGCAAACTGCTGCCAATCGGTTCATGCTAATAAAATGAAGTGCAAATTAACGCTAAAGCTTTAAATGAACAGTTGAATTAGACGGCAGAACCTCTAAATTTGTTGTATTAGTTCAATGAATAATGTACTTAATTTAGGTTCAGCCGCCTTTGCTGCTTCTAATACCTCTTCGTGTGTAATTACATTTTCCTCATGTCTAATGCCCAAATCTGTAACAACACTAACAGCAAAAACCTTCATACCTGCATGAACTGCAGCAATTGTTTCTTGTACTGTACTCATTCCCACAACATCACTACCCACTGTTTTAATTAATTGATATTCCGCCCTTGTTTCAAATGTTGGACCGGTAACTGCTGTGTAAACCCCTTCATGTAACTCAATATTATTTTCTCTGGCAATATGAATGGCTTTTTCAATTAGTTTTTTGCAATAAGGTTCACTCATATCGGGAAAACGAGTGCCTAAATTTTCCTCATTAGGCCCAATTAAAGGATTTGCGGTAAAAAAACTAATATGATCTTTTAATACCATTAAATCACCCACTTTATAATCGGGGTTTACTGCTCCAGCGGCATTGGACAACAACAATGTTTCTATGCCCAACATACGCATTACTCTTACAGGAAATACAACTTGCTGAGCAGTATATCCTTCATAATAATGAAACCTACCCGACATTACTAAAACAGGCTTATTTTTCAATTTACCCATTATTAATTTGCCTCCATGACCTTTTACCGTACTAGTGGGGAAATTAGGTATTTGTGTATATGGTATTTCTTTTTCAACTTCTACTAAATTAGCCAAATTGCCCAAACCACTGCCCAATACAATGCCCACTTTAGCAGTTATCTGAACTTGAGATTGTATATATTGAACAGTTTCGTTTAATTGCTCCATCAATCTTTGATTACTCATATTTATACTTTTAAAAATTAATATAATGTTTTATTGTTTTTTTCCTGCCAGGCTTTGAACATATGCAAAGCTTCGTCGCGACCAACACATTCCATTATTAATTTACGCATTTGGATGGGTTGAGCAATTTCATCATAAATGAAAGAATCATCAAAACCAATGGCAGCAGCATCTTCGCGAGTATTAGCATAATAAACTTTTTTAGGCCTAGCCCAATAAATGGCGCCCATACACATGGGGCAAGGCTCACATGTGGTATAAATTTCACAATCAGTCAATTGAAAACTGTTCAATTTAGAACAAGCTTCGCGAATAGCGGTAACTTCTGCATGGGCCGTTGGGTCATTCAATAATAGCACTTTATTATACCCTCTGGCAATAATTTCGCCGTTTTTAACTATAACGCAACCAAAGGGACCGCCATGATTGGCATTCATCCCTTCTAAACCCGCTTTTATGGCTTCGCGCATCAATTCTAATTCATTCATGGTGCAATTGTTTAGAATTTGCAAGGATATTACTTATTTTTTAATGACGGAAAAAAAGTGGAAAAAACAACAGCAGCTTTTCCCCAAAGGATAAAGCTGCTGCTACAAATGTTGCTTTTGTTTAATGTATTAGATATTTTCTTTAGGCAAATTATTCATTTCGTCTAAGTGCTTTTGCAATAAAGCTGCCTTAGCTTTTTTTCCATAGGCAATTTTGGCAATTAGAACAAACAATACCGGAACGATGAAAATGGCTAACAAAGTTGCAGCTAACATTCCACCCAATACTGTAAATCCTATGGTAGAACGAGCAATAGCTCCCGCTCCGGTTGCAAAAGCAAGGGGAAGTACCCCTAATATAAATGCCAATGAAGTCATTAAAATTGGCCGTAATCTTAGCTTTACAGCTTCAAGCGTTGCCGGTACAATATCCATACCATTATCAACCCTTTCCTTTGCAAATTCAACAATTAATATGGCGTTTTTAGCTGCTAAACCTATTAAGGTAACCAGTCCAATTTGAGCATAAACATTATTATCTAACCGAGGAATAAATGTTAAAGCCAAAATGGCTCCAAATGCCCCAATAGGAACTGCTAAAAGCACAGAAAATGGAATACTCCAACTTTCATATAACGCTGCGAGAAACAAGAATACAAATAAAACTGATAAACTAAAAATATAAATAGTACTATTACCTGCATTAATTTCCTCACGACTAAGCCCGGAAAACTCATATCCATAACCGGCAGGTAATACCTCAGTAGCTACTTCACGCAATGCTTGAATGGCTTGACCACTACTATAACCTTCTTTAGGGGTGCCGTTAATTTCAGCTGTACGGAATAAATTGTAATGCGAAATTAATGGTGCACTTTCAGTTAATTGATAAGTAATGAGTGTGCTTAGTGGCAGTAATGTTCCAGCTTGATTTTTCACGTAATACTGTTGCAAATCTTTAATATCTCCTCTATACAATGAGTCAGCTTGTGCAACTACGTGAAAGTTACGACCATAAATCGTAAAATCATTTACATAACGACTACCTAAAAACGTTTGCAATGTATTATAAACATCAGCAATAGATACGCCTAGCTTTTTACATTTTTCTCTATCAACATCTACTTTATACCCGGGGGTACGAGCAGTAAAAAAGCTAAAAGCACGAGCAATTTCCGGTCGTTTATTGGCTGCCATTACAAAGTTTTGTACAACCCTTTCAAAGGTTTTAATATCGTCGGTACTTTCACGCTGTTCCAGTTCAAAAGTAAAACCGGCAGTTTGTCCTAAACCGGGTATGGCAGGTGGCTGTATTACCACTACGTTAGCTTCTTTAATAACGGCAAAGCGTTGCTGTAATGTAGCAATGATGTTTTTTATTTGTTGTGCTTTATCTGTACGTTGATCCCAAGGTTTTAACTGACAAAAAATTGTACCACTGTTTGATTTTGTGGCAAAGGTTACCACATTTAACCCACCTAATGCTGCGAAATGACCTACTCCCGGTACTTCTTTCAAAATACCCATCATGCGATGTAACACATCTAAGCTTCTGGTTGTAGAACTGGCTTCAGGTAGTTCAAAGGTTATATAAATTCGCCCTTCATCTTCCGTAGGAATAAAACCTGTGGGTTTATTCTTGAATAACAAAGCAGTACCAACATAAATACATATCAAAATTACAATTGCATACGGAGCTGCTTTTATTACTTTTCTTACACCAATGGTATACTTTGCTGTTGTTCTTCTAAACCACTCATTAAAACGATAAAAGAATTGATTAATTCCGTGCGATTGTTTGTTTAATGCCATTGGCTTTAACATTAATGAACAAAGTGCAGGTGTTAATGATAAAGCAACGAAGGCAGAAATTAATACAGAAATAGCAATGGTAATGGCAAATTGTTGATATAACCTACCTACTATGCCGGGAATGAATCCTACAGGAATAAATACAGCAGCTAATATTAATGCAATAGCTACAACTGGACCAGAAATATCCTTCATAGCGTGTTCCGTTGCAGCTTTAGGTGAAAGGCCGTGGTCAATATAGTGCTGTACAGCTTCTACTACCACAATTGCATCATCTACCACAATACCAATAGCTAACACAAACCCGAACATGGTTAGGGTGTTAATTGTAAACCCGAGTGGTACAAAAAAAGCAAAGGTACCGATAATAGATACAGGAATGGCTAATACTGGAATTAACGTGGCTCGCCAACTTTGAAGAAACAAAAACACCACCAACGTAACCAAAATTAATGCTTCAATCAATGTTTTTACTACTTCATCAATTGACACTTTAACTACTGATACAGATTCAAATGGAACAGTATAATCAATATCTTTCGGAAATGACTTCTTTAACTGATTCATTGCATTATAAACACCTTGTGCTGTTTCTAATGCGTTACTACCGGGTGCCTGATAAACCAATAAATAAGAAGCTCTTTTTCCATCAACAAATGAATTGCTCGCATAGCTAAATTTTCCTAATTGAATACGAGCAACATCTTTCAAATATACTAATGATCCATCTGAAGGCTTGCTGCGAACAATAATGTGTGCAAACTGGTCTTCTGTTGTTAAACGGCTATTGGTAAACACATTATACTCAAAAGCCTGATCATTACTTTGTGGTGGTGCCCCAACTGAACCAGCAGCAATTTGCAAGTTTTGATCTTGCAAAGCATTTAAAACATCGGTGGTTGTTAAACCCAATTGCGCCATTTTATCTGGCTGCAACCAAATACGCATACTAAAATCATCAGCACGGGTAAAAATATCACCTACACCTTTAACCCTTAGTAAAGCATCGCGTACAAAAATGTTGGTATAGTTATCAACGAATGTAACATTGTGTGAGCCATTAGGCGAATACATGGCCACTAACATTAATATACTTGGGTTACGTTTGCGCGTTGTTAAACCCAATCGCTTTACATCGTCGGGTAATTGCGGTGTAGCAATACCTACTCTATTTTGTACATCTAATGCACCAATATCTATATTGGCACCTACATTGTACACCACATTGATGGTAGTTCTACCATCGCTGGTACTATTACTTTGTAAATAAGCCATACCGGGTGTACCATTTACTTGCGTTTCAATGGGTGTAGTAACCGTTTGCTCTACAGTTTGTGCATCAGCGCCATTAAATGTTCCTGTAATTTGAACTGTGGCAGGCGTAATATCCGGATACTGACTAATGGGCAAATTCATAATAGCCAGTACACCTAACAAAACAATAACTACTGAAATAACTATAGCTGTAACCGGGCGTTTTATAAAAGTACTTGCAATCATAATAAAGTTCTAAAAATTTAATTAATGTGCTTTAGCCGGTGAAAGTTGAATTTTTCCTCCATCTTTCAATTTTTGTACACCATCAGTAACTATAACATCACCATCATTTAAACCCGACTTCACCACAATTTTATCGTTAATAGGCTGCCCAAGCATTACCTTTTGTTCAGATACCGTATTATTATTTTTTACAACAAAAACAAAATATTCACCCATTTGCTCAACCACAGCTTTATATGGAATAAGTATGAACTGCTCTTTCGCATTATTATTTTTTACTCGAAGGTTACAACTCATGCCAGGTTTCAAAAGCTTATTATTATTGGGGAAAATATAACGAATGCGAATAGTACTGGTTTGTGGGTCAACAGCACGATCAATAAAACTAATTTGGCCGGGATAAGGGTAAATGGTTTTATCATTAAAAGTTAGAGTAAATATTGAATCAACAGCCGGTGCAGGATTATTTTTTAAATTGGTAAATTTTGGAATTAAACTTTGGTCTACTGCAATATCAACCGCCATGGGATTATCGGATGATAATGTATTAAGCAAGGTTTGATTAGCAGAAATTAATGCCCCCATTTTAACTTGTGAAATACCAATGGTTCCATCAAATGGTGCATAAAGCACAGAAAATTTTAAATCCGTTGCAGCTCTAGCCACAGCAGCTTTCGCCGCTGCCACTTGCATTTTAGCTGCTTGTAAGTCGGTAATAGCATGGTCGACCACCTGACGAGCTATGGCATCTTTTTTTAATAAATCTGTATACCGATCGGCATCCTGTTGCGCCTTTTCTAAGTTTGCTTGAGCCACATTCATATTGGCAACAGCCTGATTATAGGCAGCTTGATAAGTTTCATGGTCAATATCATATAATTTTTGGCCTTTTGAAACATGTTGACCATCATTAAAAAATATTCCCTTTATGTATCCGGTAACTTGTGCACGTAATTCTATTTCGTTTAAAGCTGTAACGGTTGCAGGATAATTGTCGAAGTAAACCGCAGTACCTTTTTGTACCTGGTAGGTATTTACAGCAACAGGTGGAGGCGCTTGTTGTTTGGGTTGATTTGAGCAAGCAGCCAAAAGTAAGGAGCCTAATATAGACATGAAAATAAAATGGAAGGATTTATTCATATAATGAAATTTATAATTTTAATATTTGATTATTCCTAATGCTTTTTCAACATCTATTTTGCTTTCCAGTAATTGATAAAGCGCATCATAGTAATTAAGTTGGGCAGTACGTAAATCACTTTCTGCAACAATTACATCCAAATAGGTTTTTATACCTGAGTTGTATTGTAACTGTATTGTTTCATAAACATCATTTGCTAATGCCAAATTTTCTTTTAGCGCATTATAATTAGCCAAATTACCTTTATAAACAGCTAAAGCATTGGCATATTCTGTATTCACCCGATTCTTTAAAGCAACCACATCCCATCCCAATCTATCAATCTGTAATTCAGCCTGTTTAATTTGATTCACTCTTTTATTTCCCTGAAATAAAGGCACTGAAAATTGTAACCCGATATTTGAGTTGCCTAAGTTTTGAGCATATAACTTTCCAAAATCGTTATTCAAATAATTGAAATTATAAGTACCGTAAGCTGAAATTGTAGGAATGAAACCCCATTTATAATATTTTAAATTGGCTTGCTGCAATTTTTGTTGAGTAACTAATTGCTGATACTCAATTCTATTTTCAAAAAATACATTTACTGAAGTATCAATAAATGCATCTTTTTCCATGGTAGTTGTATCATAACTTAAATGCAAATTGGCTGAGTCGGGGTAACCCATTAATTCCTTTAAATAAACAAACTTTGACTTTACCAAATCATTTACTTGTTTTCTTTGAGCAATGGTATTATTTAAGGAAATGGTTGCACGTTTATAATCCGTTTTATCAACAATTCCAGCTTCGTATTGATGGTAAGAATCCTGCACATTTTTTTGCAAACGGGCTATTGCTAGGTCTAGAACCTCAACTTGCTTTTCTGTTAGTAATACATCATAAAAAGCTTTACTAACGTTAACTGTAACATCAATTTTATTACTGGTTGTGTTTTGTTTTACTTGGGTTCGAACTTGATGCGCAGTTTGACTGGCTAATAAAGCATCGCGATTAAAAATATTTTGATTTAAGGTTAAGCCTAAATTAGAGGCATTGGTAGTTCCGTTTCTTACATAATTACCACCAAAATAAAAGGCGGGCAACTGAAAATTATGTTGAAGATAATAACTGGCCGATAATTGAGGATACCAATCGGCTAACTTCGTTTGTATGGTTTTTTCAACAATTTGTTCATCTAAAATAGATTGTTGAAGTAATGGTTGATGCTGCAAGGCATATTGCACACAGGTTTGAAGCGTAGCCTGAGCTAAAGTATCAGTATTAGAAGTCTTAAAAGAATGCTGAGCATAACCAAATTTTACAGCGAAGAAACCCAATACAAATAAAAAAAATAATCTATTCATATATCTCTTTAATTGCGAATTGACAACTGACTTACTCTAAAGAAAGGCAATTGATAATTTTACTTTATAAAAAATTTAATGGAGAATTGGTGAAAGGAATGCAAAGTTAAAAGTTTAAACACCAAAAAAAGAAATAATTATTTGAACGGTTAGTTGATGATTATCAAAAAAAAACCGGCACCATTTGGTTGCCGGTTAAATAAGGCTTTAACAGATATTTTTAAACTATTCTTTTAACGTTAACTGCGTTTAAACCTTTGCGACCTTCTTGTACATCGAATTCAACTTTATCGTTGGCTTCAATTTGGTCAATTAAACCATTTGCATGTACGAAAGTTTCTTTGTTTGAATCATCATGCTTGATAAATCCAAAACCTTTTTCTTCATTAAAGAACTTTACAGTTCCTGTGATTTTTGTACTCATTGTAAAAATTAAAAAAAATAAATAATGAGTGCAAGGTAGTCTTTAAATGGCTACCATCCTAATTAAATATTTTTTAAAACCCAACTTTGGTTTAACTTTTACATATAAAAACCTGAAAGCACCCAAGTTGAAACTCAGGTGCCTGCTATTTATTAAAAGAAACTAAAATTATTGATGCAGTTGAATAACCCCCACATTTACATTATTGTGACCGCTAATGTTTATATTATTAATGGTAGTATCCTTAAAACCGTTTGATGTATTGACAAACATACTATAACTTCCACTTTTCAAACCCCTTACTTTAAACTCACCTTTTTTGTTAGGTAATGCGTAGGCTGTATCCGTTCCACTGTAAATACTAATTACCGGATATGCATTTTGCGGCAATACTGTTCCAGAAATACTACCAGTGGTTGGAACTGTAAAGAAGTGGAATACGGGACGCAAGTAAAACTGATTATTCCATTGAATAACTGAACGTGCTACATCAAAATCTAACCAAAGTTGAAATGAGTTAGGTTGATATTCATCCCATTCACCCCCTCGAAGTTGAATTAAAACGTAATTTTTAGAATCAGGTAACAAATTAAGTGGATAGGTAACACTATCTTTTACTAAAGAATTTTTTGTGCCTAAGTTTATTCTAATCAATCTTACTGTACCCGCTTTAATGTTAGCAGAGGCCAGCAAAGTGTCTACGCCATTACTTAATGATAAGATATCATAAATACCGGGTTGTACATTTAAGTTCTCCCAAATAAAGCTTCCCTCGGGATGTCTGTGCTCATCATCATCACCTACATTATTCCAATTAGTAGTATCGTTGCTACGAGTATTGGTAGAGGTATCTACTAATACCATTACTGAATCAATGTCTAAATAAACATGATCGAAAAAACCTGGCCCATCAGTCATGTACAAACTAACTTGCTGAGTACCCGGCGGCACCTGCATAGAAGTACTTTTTGAACAAGCGACCCAAATAAATAAAGCTGATATAATCAGCACTGTAATTGCGATTTTGTTTTTCATTTCTGTAAAATTTTAAAGTAAAAATCAATACATGGATATAGTTTGATTTTAAAGTTTCAAAAACTGAGCCATTATTACAAAAAAGATATGATTATCAATCAATTGTTGCCTTTCTGGAATTAAAATGTCATTAAAACATTTTATGGAAATAATGCAATTAAAAATTGACAATACTCAAAAAATAGTTTTTATAAATACTCATTCAATAGGAATTTCGAGAATTTCTTGCTGATTGTGTATTGAAAATGTAGCTTGCAGGAGAATAAAAATATTAAATATTAAATAAATATGAAAAATCCTCTCTTAAAATTCGCTTTTGTTGCAGCTTTTTTTGTCAGTTGTTTTTTTAACAATCCTTTGCAAGCACAGGGAAAAAAACCTGTAAAAGATTATTATTTAATTAAAGTATATCATTGCAATGCCAACGAGCAAGTAAATTCTGTACTAGATTACTTAGAAAAAGCTTATTTGCCGGCCGCACATAAAATGGGTTTTAAACCAATTGGCGTTTTTACACGCTTTGATAATGATACTGCTACTGATAAAAGAGTTTATGTGTTTGTTCCATCACAAAATGTAGCATCCTTATTATTACTAGATGACGCCATTGTGAAAGATGCTAACGTTCAAGCAAATGGAAAAAATTATTTACAAGCTACCTATAACCACCCACCTTACCAACGTATTGAAACAATTGTTTTAACTGCATTTAAAGATCATCCCTTTTTTGCATTGCCCAAACTTACAGGCCCACTTACTGAACGCATATATGAACTAAGAAGTTATGAAGGATCTAACGAAACTTTTTATCACCAAAAAGTAAAAATGTTTAATGAAGGCGGTGAGATAAACATTTTTAAAAGACTGAATTTTAATGCAGTTTTTTATGCGGAAGTATTAAGCGGCTGCCATATGCCCGACTTAATGTATATGACCACCTTTAATAATATAGCCGATAGAGATGCGCATTGGAAACTATTTGGTAATGATCCGGAATGGAAGAAATTATCGGGCATGCCGGAATATGATCATACTGTTTCTACTGCTAATATATATTTATTACATCCGGCTGCATTTTCTGACTTTTAATTTTTATTTATAAAAAACAAAAAGGGCAGTTTTAAATCGCTGCCCTTTTTTAATTCCAGTTATTTCAAGTATTGGTGAAACCAATTTAAATACCTCTCTAATCTATCTACCTGGTAAGAGGGCTTAACAATACCATGGTGTTGTCCCGGATAAATGACCAACTCGGTAGGTACACCAATTGACTTTAATGCTTGATACATTTGTTCTGCTCCAATTGTAGGCACGTTAAAATCTTTTTCACTGGCCATGAATAAAGTAGGAGTTGTAATTTTATTTACATGAAAGAATGGATAAGATAATGCCATCCACTTTTCAGGATGCTCCCAAGGTTTGCCTAATTCGGTTTCATATTGTGTAATATATTGGTCGAAACCATACATACTTAACTGCAGTGAACTACCTGCACCACTGGCTGCAGCCTTAAACCGATTGTCGGTAGCAATGGTATAATTGGTAGATATTCCACCATAACTCCAACCACCAATGCCCATTTTATTTCCATCAATTGTACCGGCTTTTATTAAATAATCAGCAGCCCCAATAATATCCATCACTTCTTTATTTCCCCAATCGGCATAAATAGCTTTTATATACGCCAATCCACTCCCGTTACTTCCTCTATAATTTACGCCAACCACTGCAAAATTGCCTGCTGCTAATACTTGACGAGTAAAATCAAAAGCATAATCATCTTGTGCCACCGGGCCACCATGTATATAAAAAATTGCAGGTAATTTATTATTGTTACTACCGGAAGGTGTAAATAAGATACATGGAACTTTGGTACCATCTTTACTGGTTGAAGTAAATCCTTCAACTTTAGCCAATTTAACATACTGCATCCAATCATCATTCATATGCGATACCTGATGAAAAGTATTTCCTTCAATAACTGCTACTTCATAGGGATGATAGGGATCGCTCCATAATGCCACCATTTGAGTATGATTATTACTCATATTCAATCTTTCCAAACAAAAAGTACCTTCAACCAATGGCTGCAATTTTTTTGTAGCCACTTCAACTTGTGCCAAATATTTTTTCCTGTCATCAGTAACCAAACAATAAATATATTTTCCATCGGCTGCCCATTGGTGATTCGATACCGGCCTATCTACTGCAGTAGTTAACAAAACAGGTGCACCACCTTTAGCAGGAACCATGGCTAAAATATTTTGACCATACATAGTAAAAGGCAAATTACTGCTGGATTGCAAATAAGCAATGTAATTTCCATCGGGGCTCCACATAGGCCTTACATCGCTTCCTGCCCAAGTAGTTAGTTGCAGAGGTTGTGCATTTTTTTCTGCATTCATTACCCATATGTCCGTATTGTCATTTTTGTCAGGATCAGTAGTATGGTTACTTACAAATGCAATTTGTTTACCATCGGGGCTCCATGCAGGCATGGTTTCATCAAAATTACCTGAGGTTAGTGTATCTAATTTTTCGGTAGCCACATCTAATACATACAAATGTGTATGTCTGTTATCTAAATACCCTGATTGATCATCTTTAAAATGATAGCGATTAATAACGTATGGCTTTCTGGTTTTTGTAGCTGCAGTATCTGAATAATCAGGATCCTGCATGCTAATTAAAATTTTTTTCCCATCAGGACTCCAAACGTACTCATCCAAATCTCCTTTCAAGTGGCTTATTTGCTTGGCTTCACCTCCACGTCTATCCAATAACCAAATTTGCGATTGCGTGTTCCCCATTCTTGAAGAAATGAATGATAGATATTTTCCATCAGGGCTCCATCTTGGAATTGTTTCCGCATCGGGAGAATTTGTCAATTGCACAGTTTGATGGCCATCCCAACTAACCATCCAAAGATCTGTATTACGTTTGTCTTTTGCACTATCAGCCTTGCTAACGGTGTAGGCTATCCATTTCCCTTCCGGCGATACTTGAGGATCACCCACATTAATCAGTTTATAAATATCATTGGGCAACAAATTCCTATTCATAGGCCCTTGCGCCAACAAAAAATAATTTGCACCCAACATGAGTGCTACAGATAACATCAATTTTTTCATGTAACTATTTTTTAACTGTTAATGGTTGAAAATAACTCCCATTTTGCAAATGTGTATTGGCTTCTTAAATGCAGGGAATAAATTTTGAGTAAATATATTGCAAATCAATTGTAAGCATTTACCATTCATACAAATTAATGAATATCCGTTTAGCTAAATGAAATAACTTCATCAATTAAATGTAAAACCATGCAACGCATTATTTTCAGCCTTTTAATTTTTATAACATTGGGCACACAACTGATAGCACAACAATTGTATATGCCCAGAAACATTAAAAAAGCTTACGAACAAAAAACACGCTCTTTTAATGGCATGCCGGGAACCCGCTATTGGCAAAACTCAGGTAATTACTCAATCAACCTGCAATTACAGCCCCCCTCCAGAACAGTAAATGGCCAAGAAGAAATTACTTATTTTAATAATAGCCCTGACACTTTACCCTACCTTATCATTAAATTAATTTTGAATATCCATAAACCCGGTGTTGTAAGGTTTGGTGATGTGAGCAACGACTATTTAACCTCCGGTGTTCACATTGACGAAGTAACTCTAAACGGGAACAAAATAGATTGGAAAGAACCTAAATATCACAGCACTTGGCAAGCTTTACATTTAAAAGAAAAACTCCTTCCTAAAGATTCCGTTCAAATACATTTTAAATGGCATTTCAATGCCTCAATTGAAAGTGGTCGTGAAGGCATGATTGATTCTACTACTTATTATCTAGCTTATTTTTATCCGCGAATAGCAGTTTATGACGACTATAATGGATGGGATACCGAGGATTTTACCGATCAACAAGAGTTTTATAACGATTTCAATAATTATACACTTTCAGTTACCACACCCAAAAATTTTGTTGTTTGGGGCACCGGTAATTTGTTAAACGAAAAAGATGTATTGTTACCCACTATATGTAACCGCTTACAACAAGCACAGGCAACTGACTCAACCATACACATAGCAACATTAAGTGAAATGCTTAACGGCAAAGTAACACAACCTACAACCAATACTTGGAAGTTTAGTGCCGAACATATAACTGATATGGCTTTGTGTATAAGTGACCATTTTGTTTGGGATGCTGCCAGTGTTGAAGTTGCTACTAACAGAAAAAGAGTGAGTGTGCAAGCTGCTTATAATGATACTGCTAAAGATTTTCATGAAATGGTTCAATTTGCACACCATGCCATTGGTTGGCTTTCCAAATATTGGCCCGGTGTTGCTTACCCATTCCCCAAAATGACAGTTTGCCAAGGATATGCCGATATGGAATATCCTATGATGGTGAATGACGGCACCAACAAAAACCTAACGTTTTCACGTTTTGTTGCAGAACACGAAATTGCCCATACTTATTTTCCTTTTTATATGGGCATAAACGAAAATCGTTTTGCTTTTATGGATGAAGGTTGGGCTACTACTTTTGAATACTTGATTGGTCAATCAGATTTAGGCGAAGAAAAAGCAGCCAACTTTTATAAAATTTTTAGAATAAAAGATTGGATTGAAGACCCCGCTGCTGAAGAAGACTTACCTATTATTACACCTGCAAATGTTTTAAGAAATGCTGCATACGGTAACAATGCTTATGGCAAAGCTTCATTAGGTTATTTGGCAGTAAAAGACATGTTGGGTGATTCATTTTTTAAGCACTGTTTACACACTTATATGAATCGTTGGCATGGCAAACACCCCATTCCTTGGGATTTCTTTTATTCATTTAATGACGCTGCTAAACAAAATTTGAATTGGTTTTGGCAAAACTGGTATTTCAGCAATGGATACATTGATTTGTCCATACAATCAGTTAAAAAAACAACAAAAGGATATGTGGTTGTTATTAACAATATTGGTGGATTTGATGCGCCATTTGATTTGAAAATTACCTATACAGATGGAACCACTGCCAAACAACACCATACAGCTATGATTTGGAAGAACAACGAAAAACAGGCCTCTATTGACTTAACCACCCCTAAACACATTGAATCATTGGCGATAGATAGTAGCATATTTATGGATGCGAATACAAAGGATAATGAGTGGCATGTAAAATAAACTCCATAAGAAAGCCTGTGATATTTGCTTCACAGGCTTTCTTTTTAAAATTTATTCAACTAATTATTAAGCACGCTTTTTTGCAACTTTTTTTACATTTTTTGCAGATGAACCATGTTCAACCAAAATAGCATCAATAGCTTTTGAGAATGCTGCTAGGGTTATAGCATCAGTAAACTTAACATCGTTTAAGAAAAAAGTAGGCACTTCTTTAACGCCCTTTTGTTGACCAAAACTAATGTCGCCACGTACTTGCCAGCCAAAAGTAGAATTCATTAAATCATCTAAAAATACTTTGCTGGTAACTCCTGCATCACGAGCATATGATTTTAGGGTAATAGTGCCCAAATTATGTCTATGTTCAAACAATAAATTGTGCATTTCCCAAAATTTACCTTCCTGACCTGCAGCTATAGCAGCTTCACCTGCTTTTAAAGCACGTTGATGAATATTTGTTAATGGGAAGTGACGAAAGTTTAATTTAACCTCGTTCGGATATTTTGCTAAAACTTGTTTCACAACCTCATTTGCGGCAGCACAAGCATCGCTTTCATAATCACCAAAAAACATTAAAGTTACCGGCGCATCGGCTTTACCTACGAATATATCTTTGGGCTCAATAATCACCAGAGCTTCTTTGGGTTTCATTGCCATTTGTTATGCATTTTATCAATCAGAAAAAGTAAAAATTCACCTATTTTTTTGAATTTTGGGCGCAAAGTAGCATAATTAACGCAAAAACAATCAAATAGTTTTTTTATTATTATAACTACTCATTTCTAAACACCACTAACCCATCAAACACATCGATTAATACTGGCTTAGATTTGTCAACATCACCCGAAAGTATTTTCTTACTTAACTGGTTCACAATTGATTTTTGAATTAGGCGTTTCAAGGGCCTTGCACCAAACTGAGGGTCAAAACCATTTTCAGCCAAATAATCAATTAAATAATCACTAAATTTAATTTGTATACCATTGGTAGCAACTAATTCCTGTAAATTTTTTAACTGTATGTTTACAATTCCTTTTATGTCTTCTTTCATTAAAGGTTGGAACATAATTACCTCATCCACCCTATTCAGGAATTCTGGACGAATGGTTTGTTTTAGCAAATTCAAGACTTCTTGTTTGGTTTTTTCAACCACTTCCTCTTTATTCTTGTCAGTTACATTTTCAAAAGCATCTTGTATTATTTGACTACCCATGTTGCTGGTCATGATAATGATGGTATTTTTAAAATTAACGGTACGGCCTTTATTATCGGTTAACCGTCCATCATCTAATACCTGCAATAACACGTTAAATACATCAGGGTGTGCTTTTTCAATTTCATCTAACAAAACCACGGAATAGGGTTTGCGTCTAACAGCTTCAGTTAACTGTCCACCTTCATCATAACCCACATAACCCGGAGGAGCACCCACTAAGCGAGAAACAGTATGTTTTTCCTGGTATTCACTCATATCAATGCGGGTCATCATATTTTCGTCATCAAACAAATAATCGGCTAAGGCTTTGGCCAATTCTGTTTTACCTACTCCGGTTGTTCCCAAGAAAATGAATGATCCAATGGGCTTTTTAGGGTCTTGCAATCCGGCCCTACTTCTGCGTATAGCATCGGCAACAGCAGAAATAGCCTCCTCTTGTCCTACTACACGCTTATGCAATTCATCTTCTAAATTCAAAAGTTTCTCTTTTTCACTTTGTAGCATTTTGGTTAAGGGAATACCTGTTGCTTTGGCAACTGATTCAGCAATATCTTCTGCATCAACCTCTTCTTTCAACAACCTTTTTTCAGGAGAAACTTCATTTAATTCATTTGTAAGCTTTACTATTTCAGCTTCTTTTTCTTTTACTTTACCATAACGAATTTCAGCTACCTTACCATAATCACCTTCACGTTCAGCACGCTCAGCATCTAACTTCAATTGCTCTATTGATGCTTTTGCATTTTGAATTTTTTCAACAATTTCTTTTTCTTGTTTCCATTTCGCTTTTAGTGTATCACGTTCAACAGAAAGTACTGAAATTTCCTGGTTTAATTCTTTTAATTTCTCTTCATCATCTTCCCGCTTAATGGCTTCGCGTTCAATTTCTAACTGACGAATATTTCTTTCTAATTTGTCCAACTCTTCCGGCATAGAATTCATTTCAAGCCTTAGTTTGGCAGCACTTTCGTCAATTAAGTCAATAGCTTTATCGGGTAAAAAACGATCGGTTATATAGCGATGTGATAATTCAACTGCAGCAATAATGGCTTCATCCTTAATCCGAACATGGTGATGGGTTTCATACCTATCTTTAATACCGCGTAAAATAGAAACGGCATCTTCTACACTTGGCTCATCTACCATTACTTTTTGGAAACGACGTTCCAAAGCTTTATCTTTTTCAAAATATTTTTGATATTCATTTAAAGTAGTTGCACCAATGGCCCTTAATTCACCACGAGCTAAAGCAGGTTTTAAAATATTAGCGGCATCCATGGCTCCTTCACCGCCACCTGCACCAATTAAGGTATGAATTTCATCGATAAACAAAATAATTTCACCATCACTTTCTGCAACTTCTTTTACAACACCTTTCAAACGTTCCTCAAATTCACCTTTATATTTAGCACCTGCAATTAATTGGCCCATATCAAGTGCATAAATGGTTTTGCTTTTTAAATTTTCAGGCACATCACCATTCACAATACGCATTGCCAAACCCTCAGCTATAGCTGTTTTACCTACTCCTGGTTCACCTACTAAAATGGGATTATTTTTTGAACGGCGGGATAGAATGTGCAAGGTTCTTCTAATTTCTTCATCGCGTCCAATAACAGGATCTAATTTACCGTTGCGTGCCAATTCATTTAAATTCTTGGCATATTTCTGTAATGTATTAAACTGTTGTGATTGTGTTTGCGAGTTAACGGTAGCTCCTTTTCGCAATTCTTTTATGGCAGCAATAAAACCCTTTTCGGTTAAACCTGCATCTTTTAAAATTTTAGCAGTATCATCATTTACTTGTAAAATACCCAGTAAAAGATGTTCAACACTTACAAATTCGTCACCAAATTGCTTTAAAGAAGCATTGGCTTTTAATAAAGCATTGTTCATTTCTCTCCCTAATGCCTGTGCCGGTTCTGCACCTTGCGCTTTGGGCAGGCGATTGATACTTTCTTTTACTTTACTTAAAACAAAAGCAACATTTACGTTATTCTTTTTTAATAAATAAGCAATGGCACTATCTTCATCGCTCAATAAAGCCTGCAGCAAGTGGTTGGTTTCAATATTGGGATTTCCTGCATTGTATGCCATTTGCTGAGCAGCTTGAATAGTTTCTTGTGCTTTAATGGTGTAATTATTCAAATTCATATTTAATCAATATTTTAAACGTTAAATTAGCTTTTATTTTTATTTTTGAAAAGTTAAAACACGCACCAAAATCACAATTTTGGATAACGTTTGCAGTATATTCACAAATCATAATCCAAGTAATATTTATGGAAATTTTGTCGCTTAAATACACTAAAACCTGTTGTAAAGTCAGTTTATTTTGGGGAATGCTGCTATTCTTTCAGGTTGCAATAGGGCAAGCAGGGTTTGAACCCTTAGAACAGTTTTTGAATAATACAAAAAAAGAATTAGGGAAGAATTATGTGTGCATGGTTTTACACGATGGCAAATTGGCATTTAAAAAAGAGGCAGGCGATTTAAAAATCAATACCCAAATACCTATTATGGGAAGTAGCAAATGGCTTACTGCAGCATTGGTTATGACATTTGTAGATCAGGGAAAACTTAATTTAGATGATAAGGTTAGTAGCTATTTACCCATTTTCGCAACCTATGGAAAAGCTTATATTACCATTAGGCAATGTTTAAGCCATTTAACAGGCATTCAAGCGCCTATTGGAATAGGCAATCTGTTACAGAAATCTAAATTTAATACGTTGGAAGAAGAGGTTAATGCCTTTGCATCGAAAAGGGAGATTCAAGACAATCCGGGGGTGGCATTCCGTTATTCAAACGTTGGTTTAAACATTGCCGCTCGGGTTTTAGAAGTGATTAGCAAAAAACAATTTGACCAGTTAATGGCTGAAAGAATTTTTAGGCCGTTGAATATGCGCAACTCATCTTTTTATAGTAACAAAGCTGTAAACCCATCAGACGGGGCCGTTGCAACAGCAGCCGATTACATGAATTTTTTAAACATGCTATTAAATAAGGGTATGTTTAATAACAGAAGAATTTTAAGTGAGAAAGCCATTGAAGAAATGGAAAAACCGGAAATGAACCTAAATATGGTACAATATGCACCCCCGATAGGCACAGGATACGTTTATGCTTTAGGTGCTTGGATCATTAATTCCAATGAACAAGGTATGGCAACTGCGCTTGCTGCCCCCGGTTCCAATGGCTGTTACCCTTGGATTGATATATGCCACCATTATGCTGCACTAATATTTGAAACCGGCAAAAATGGGGAACAGAAAAAAGACTGGTACATTCAACTGAAAAACAATGTGGACGATATTATTCCGGGCAACTGTAAATAACCATTAATTGGCATTTTTTACCAAAACTAATTGATTAACGTCAGCATTACTCATAGTATTATAATAGTTAACCAAATCGCCATAGGTATGTGCAGGTAATTCTTGTTTAATAGATACTTGTTTGCGAATTACTTGTATGGTGTGATGATTAAAAGAAAAAGCAATATTATAATTGCCAAACTGCGTGTTTAATTGAATGGGTTGGGGCAATGATTCTACTTCATATTCTGAAGGAACTGTGATATAAACTGTATCGCTTTGTACAAAATTTTTATTAATTACAACATTGTTCTTTCTATTTTCATCGGATAAAAGTTTTTGTTGCCAACGATCAAAAATATTGGGTTTAATAAATAAACGTTTCCCGGTTACCGAAGCGTAACCTTTTATTTGAATGTCAAAACTTTCATTCACAACAGGTATTACTTTTTTTTCTTCTTTTAACTGAATATGGCTTACTGTATAGGTTGGCAACGAAAAAACTCGATTATAGTATTCTTGTATTTTTTCCGGCGTATAAAAGTTGAGTAATTCATGAAAAGGGTCAGATGTTTGAGCTTCATAACGGGCATGTACTTGCGCAACCAAATCACCTTTTTCGTTTAAAGTAGCTTGCACCATTCTACTTTCTTGGTTTTGATTGATGGAATATATGGGGGTATGCACTATTACGCCACCGGTATCGGTTATCATTAAAGCGTCTCTATCATCGGTAAGATCAGAAACATAGCCGGCCGGCATTGTTGCATCGGTGCATTCTAACCAAAGTGTATCGGCGCCGTTAACATTGGGCACACAAACAGTTGCATGATTAAAATAAGCATTGGGAAAATCGGTCAGAAATGGAAAATGATTTTCCGTTGCATGAATTAAAACATAATAAGCTTTAATGCCCGCTTCATTTAGCAAGGCTACCATATAATTTGATAACGCTTTACAATCGCCGTATTTATTATTAGCAACATAAGCACAATCATAAGGCTGCCATCCGCCTATTCCTAATGTAATGTTTATATATCTGGTATTCTTTTGCATAAATTGATATAAAGCGATAATTTTTTGTTGGCGGGTAGGTAAACTATCCGCAATTTGATGTACTTGCTGCTGAATAACTTCCGGCAACTGATTTCTATTGCTATTTAATTCATTAATGAATTTGCCAAAATTGTTCCAACTATCCATACTGCCTTTATAATTTTGCAAGTGAAAACGAGTGGCACCAATGAATACATATGGATTTCTTTTAAAACGGCTGGGCTGAAGCGTTTCATAAGGCAAGCACTTGTAGCCCAACAACTGCCAAGTATAGGTTTTTGTGTTACTGTTATCGCTTGAATCAAACCGAATGAGTGAGGCATGTAAAATTTTATATCGGATAGATTCACTATTTGGATAAGCTACCTGAAACCGGCTTTGCATAATGCTGCAATTACTGCCCAATATAGGTTTCCAATAAGGCAATTGAAAGGTATTGGTTTGGGTTATTTCATCGGTATAAACTACTGTATAGGGATAAGTACGATAATAAAAATTGAATGATTTAATTCGTGTATCGTTGGTAAGACTCATGTAATCATTATAAGGCTCATCAGCCATTTCCTTCTTTTTTACACTCCGTAATTTTTTCCCGGTAGCATCATATAACACTCCAGTTGCTTCATTCAAAACATTCATTGGATCATAGCTGTTAGAATAGTATGCATAATCATTACCATTTTCATTCAAAACAGTAATAGCATATTCATGGCGAATTATTACCTTATTTAAATTTTGAATGGTCACTACGGTATTATCAAATCTTACAACGGCATCAGCATTTTCCTTAAGTGAGTCTGGAATATCATTACAATTTAATGATTGCGCCTTTAATGTATTGTAAGTAGTAAAAATCAATAATATCCACAAGTATTTTAGTTTCATAGTATTACTTATGTATTCTGACAAACATTAAGGTTTAGGAAAAGTCTTATTTTTCTTTAGTACAATTTGTTCACTTTCTTTTTGTACAATGAAAGCATAAAAATCGCGAAGCGTAGAATAATCTTCAGGACTAAAATTTGCTTTATTCATTAACAAACGGCACCGCATTTGTATATGATTATTTTTGTTTACGATAATATATTCAAAACTACCATCATTACCATTTAATTGAACACGAGCCGACTTTGGTAATTCATCAACTACATAACCTTCAGGCACTTCCATTTCAAAAATATAAGTTTGGTTAGGGCAATAAGGCATCTCAATGGGATAAATTCTTTGTTGTGCGGTAAATGGATTTTCCACAATTCTATCCGAAAGCATAGGATTCAAATAAATAATATCTTTATCACCATCTAGATTTAATGCGGCTGTATATTGTAATTTCAATGGTTCGTCAAGTTCTTTTAAATTATCAGCATGTACATCTGTTAACTGAACCGGAATATTGTATTGCTTTTGCAGTTGTTGCATATAAGCATCTAATGAAGTACTCATGATAACTCCTCGAGCATTTTGAGACTCTATGTTGCCAAAAGTTTTATTCACTGACAAACTCAATGTATGGTTGGTAAAATCAGGTTTTACCATAACCATATCCATTCCATATTCTTTTAATGAATCAGCATCAAACCGAAGTAAAATGGGATCTTTATCGTTTATTTCACGGGCAAAACCATTATAACAATATTCAGGCAATTGATTAAATCCAACGTATTTTCTGGATGCATCTAAATAATAATTTACATCATCTACAACCACTCTTGTAATAACGTAGTTGAATTTGTGCATAACAGGATAATCCCTTAAGACTTTCTCATGATAACGAGTACTTAAAATAACAGGATAGGCTTCCAGTCCGGCCTGCTTTAGCATTGCAGTTAATACCATATTAATATCTGCAACATTCCCATTTCGGGTTTGTACCACTTTTTTTAAAGGTTGCGACAATAGCCTTGAAGTGTGATTAATGCAACTATAGTTGTTTCGAACAAAGGTAAATATACCTTGTACTTTTTCTAAATTATTGGTAGCATTAGCTGTTGCTGTTTGAATATCGTCTTTTAACCAGGTATTGTCATACTTCAACTCTAATCCAAAATCAGGGTTGTTCAATAATTGTTCAGATTCTTTATTCCAACTCTGTGCAACTTTTTCTACATCTTCTTCCGGCATACGAATCTCCGATAATTGAAATTCAATACCACTAACATAATTATCTGCACTAGTTATGTAAGGTTGGTTATGAAATGCAGGCACGTTTTTCATAGCCCAAATATGTTTAGCAGCTTGCGTACTAACTGCTATTGTATTACCTGCTACCGAACCACCATTTCGTTTATCATGTATATAGTATTGCTGTCTAAAATCAATAGCAGTATCAAGAACATAATCTTGTATTCCTTTTTTTACAATGGCATAATTAAAAAAGTATGGCACATTTACTTCATATGAACTATATAAAACCGGATACGATTTCTGAAAATCCCAATCAGGCATAAAATAATAACTGGGCAAATTTAATTTAATTTGAAATTCAGCAATGGAACCTTCCTTTACATTGGGAAATGTGAATTTGTAAATGGTTTCATCATGGTTCACTTCTGTATACAAAGCCGATTTATCTAATTTAGTTTCTACTACCCGTCCATTTTCCATGTTAAATGTAGAAGCCTCCAATGAAATTAATTTCATTTGATAATCTTTGGATATATAAACGGGAATAGTAACTATTGCAGCGCCAAATCCATTTTTATTCATAAAACGAATACGGGTATGCTGTTCATACACAACAGAAAAGAATCCATCATTATTGCCCACGTAACTTGATTTTCCATTATTAAATAAATAAACAGCACTGGCAGAAGAATCTACATCATATACAGTGGGCTCAAAATCGCTTGGCTTAATCTGTCCAAACTTTAAATTTTCCTTTGATTGTTGTGCATGTAGAACACTTGCAGAACAAAAAACAGTTAATAACAACAATTTACTGACCCATTTCATAGAATAAGTGTTAAGGGGTGTATCTTTATTTTTGCTATATCAATAATACATAAAAAAATTTATTCATTAACATTTTATTAATAAAAAATTTTGAGCACATTTTCTCAAAAAAATACTAAAATTGTTAAACAAACTGCGAAACAGTTAGGGTTTGATTATTGTGGTATTGCCAAAGCCGAATTTTTAGCCGATGATGCCAAAAAACTAGAAAATTGGCTTCAAAAAGGCATGCATGGAAAAATGCACTACATGGAAAACTATTTCGATTTAAGAACTGACCCTAGAAAGCTTTTTCCAGGGGCAAAATCAGTAATTACACTTTTAAAAAATTACTTCCCGACACAACAGCAAAACAATGCTGCACCTAAAATTGCTCGTTATGCTTATGGACAAGATTACCATGAGGTAATTAAACAACAATTAAATACATTTTTGAATCATTTAACTTCCTACATTGGCAATATCGCGGGGCGAGGTTTTGTAGATTCTGCACCGGTTTTAGAGCGTGCATGGGCACAAAAAAGTGGATTGGGTTGGATTGGAAAAAATGGGAACTTAATTCATCCGAAAGCAGGTTCCTTTTATTTTATTGCTACGCTTATTACGGATTTGATCTTGGAATATGATAATCCATTAGCAAAAGATTACTGTGGTACCTGTACAAAGTGTATAGATGCTTGTCCGACACAAGCTATTTTACCTAACAAAACCATTAATGGTAGCCAATGTATAGCCTATTTTACCATTGAGTTGAAAGATGTGCTTATACCAGAGGAACAAAAAGGGAAATTTAAGAATTGGATGTTTGGTTGTGATATTTGTCAGGAAGTATGCCCTTGGAACCGATTTAGTAACCCCACCAACGAACCCGCCTTTACGCCTATTCCCGAAATATTAGAACTAAGTACAAAAGAATGGTTACAATTGAATGAAGAAGCTTTTAAAAAAATATTTAAGCACTCCCCTTTAAAAAGAAGTAAATACAGTGGAATACAACGTAACTTGAAATTTATTTTAAGCGATGAATCAATCAATTAAACCTCGCATTACTAAATGAAAAGCATATTGAAATGCACATCCTAATTTTGCTTTATGAATTTAATTGAACGCGATGCGAAAGTAATATGGCATCCTTTTACGCCACAAAAAAATAGAAGTAACCCAATTCCCATTACACATGGCAAGGGAACTTTATTGTTCGATGCCGATGGAAAAAGTTATATTGATGCTATTAGTAGTTGGTGGGTAAATATACATGGACATGCACACCCCTATATTGCCGAAAAGCTTTATCAACAAGCCCTTACACTGGAGCAAGTAATTTTTGCGGGATTTACACATGAACCCGCTGTAAAACTGGCAGAAAGATTATTAAAAATTTTACCGGGTAATTTTAGCAGAATATTTTACAGCGATAATGGCAGTACTTCTACTGAAGTAGCTTTGAAAATGGCCATTCAATATTGGTGGAATGAACAACAATATCGTCGAAAAAAAATTATTGCTTTTAAAAATGCGTATCATGGCGATACTTTTGGAGCCATGAGTGTTAGCGATAGAAGTGTATTTACGTTAGCCTTTCATGATTTATTATTCGAGGTAATTTTTATTGATACGCCAACTAATGAAAATATCAACAATTCCCTATCTATTATAGAGCAACATGCTAATGAAGTAGCAGCATTTATTTATGAACCTTTGGTACAAGGCGCAGGTGGATTAAAAATGTATGATGCCCATTTATTGGAACAATTAATTACAACAGCTAAAAACAACGAAATTATTTGCATTGCTGATGAAGTAATGACCGGCTTTTACAGAACGGGAAAAACTTTTGCATCAGAATATGTATCATTACAGCCCGATATTATTTGTTTAAGCAAAGCATTAACAGGTGGAACGATGGCATTAGGTGTTACAGCTTGTACAGATAAAATTTATAATGCTTATGTGCAAGATGACGCACTTAAAACCTTTTTTCATGGACACTCATTCACTGCCAATCCGTTGGCGTGTACAGCTGCTTTGGCAAGTTTAGATTTGTTACAACAAACCAATACCGCTGCTAAAGTTGAATGGTTGGTGCTTCAAATTAAAAAATTTTCTCAACAATTATTTCAATTAAAAGCACCCATAAAGAACATTAGAGTATTAGGAACAATTTTGGCGTTTGAAATTACGAGCGGCAAAGATGAGTACTTAAATAACATAAGCCAATTCATTACCCAATCGGCCTTACAGCAAGGTGTTTATTTAAGACCATTAGGCAATACTGTATATGTTATGCCACCATATTGTATTACTGAAGCAGAATTGAATAAGGTGTTTGAGGTTATTATTAACATTGTATTACAGCATGAATAAAAATATACAACTACTATATCATATTGCACAAAAACCGGTAAAATATATACTGGGACTAATGAGCGGTACATCATTGGATGGATTAGATATGGCTTTATGCAGTTGTGAAGGCAGTGGCAATAACACTAAAATAAAAGTAATTCAGTTTAAAACTGTTCCTTATAATCAAACCTTTAAAAATGAAGTAAAATCTATTTTCAGCAACCGTCATGCCGACCTGCAAAAAGTATGCATTTTAAATGAATGGGTAGCGGAAGAACATGCAAAAATAATTTTATCAACTTTATTAGAATGGAATGTTGCTGTAAAAGATGTTGATATTATAGCCAGCCATGGGCAAACAATTTATCATGCCCCTAAAAGATTACATCAATTACCCGGTTTTAACAATGCCACTTTACAAATTGGCGATGGTGATCATTTGGCTGTCAAAACAGGCATTATTACCATTAGTGATTTTAGACAAAAACATATTGCTGCCGGTGGCGAAGGCGCTCCATTAGCTTCTTATGGCGATTATTTTTTATTTGCTAGTGCGCATGAAAATCGCATTATGTTAAACATTGGCGGCATTGCCAATTTCACATTTTTACCTGCTAATGGAAATATTGAACAAATATTTTGTAGCGATACAGGACCCGGCAATACTTTAATGGATGCTTATGTTCAACATTATTTTCCGGGGCAATATTATGATGAAAATGCAGCCATCGCCTTAAATGGAAAAGTGATAAAAGCTTTGCTTCATTCATTAAAAGCACATTCTTTTTTTAAAAGTAGTTTTCCTAAAACAATTGGACCTGAATTATTCAATTTAGCATATCTGGAACAAGCATTGAAAAATGCGGATATTCACCAATATAACCATGAAGATGTAATGGCAACACTTAATTTATTTACGGCTGAAACCATTGCTGAAGCCATTTTTGCCACCACACAATCAAAACAGGAATATACCATTTACTGCAGCGGCGGCGGTATGCACAATCCCCTACTCATGCACCATTTAAAGCAATTATTGCCAAACTTTCAATTTAAAACTACCAACGATTTAAATATAAACCCCGACGCAAAAGAAGCCGTTTTATTTGCATTGCTAGCCAATGAATGTATAAGCGGCAATGGTATCGCGTTAGGAAAAGGGCAGCCTGCTATTACCATGGGCAAAATTAGCTTTCCGAATTAATGCTGTTTTTCAACCAATGTTTGTAATGCAGTGAGATTTTGTTCAAGCATGGTACCAATAATTTTGTCACTTACCATAGCGCCAAACCTTTGCCAGGGATACCACTTTAAAAATTGCTCATATTGCCATTGCACTACTGTAGATGTATTGTTTTGCGCA
Organism: Hydrotalea sp.; assembly: GCF_049968455.1. Taxonomy (NCBI): domain Bacteria; kingdom Pseudomonadati; phylum Bacteroidota; class Chitinophagia; order Chitinophagales; family Chitinophagaceae; genus Hydrotalea; species Hydrotalea sp. The sequence continues at coordinate 219,202 of NZ_JBMFQT010000002.1, forward strand.
GGTATTAACTGTAATGTTGAAATAAGCGGTTTGCCTTTTGAATTTTGCCAAATGGAAACTACAGAATCGGCTGTAACTTTTTGAATAGTAACCCAACGATTACCTATTTGTGCTTCATTTGCATTTTTAATATGCACATTTTGCTCGTGCATACCTGCAACCCATTTGCTCCAACCGTTAATGGTTTGTACATACGGCCTAATACTTTCAGCCGGCGCTTGAATAGTAATTGCCCGGGAAACAATGATATGAGATGGAAAAATAAAAGCTAAACCCTGTACCAAAATGGCCAGAATGATAATACTAAAAAAAGCTTGTTTCAATAATTTCATAAACCACTATTCCCACTTAAAGGTTTTTATAGCCACATAATAAATAAGCACACCCCAAATAGCTAATATTCCTATTTCTTTCCATACACTTATTAAAGATGCACCTTCAAATGAAATAGCCCGCATGGCATTATTAAATTGTGTTAAGGGTAATGCGTTGCAAAATGGTTGCATCCAGGCGGGAAAATTATCGATTGAAAAAAAAGTACCTGCCAATAAAAACTGTGGTAATGTAAAAATATTAGCAAAGGGAGGAATTGTACTTTCATTTTTTGCAACACCACTTACAATAAATCCAAAACCCATGAAAACGATTAATGCCAGAAAGCTCAAAATCATAATATTAATAAAAGTAACAATTCCATGTACCAATGTAAAATGGAAGAAAATTTTTCCAACTACAATAATTACAACTGCAGTAATAAGTTGAAAAATAATACGTCCTAATGCCTCTCCTAGAACAATGTACGAGCGTTTAATAGGTGTAGCAAAAAAACGCTTCAACACCAATTGTTGCCGTAAGTTAAAAAATAAAAATGCCACGCCAAAAACACCTGCACTTAACAATGAAAAGCCCAACTGACCGGGTAAAATAAAGTCAATGGTTCGATAAACTCTGCCCGGAATTTTTTGTACATCATTACTGATATTAGCAATACTGGGCATATTTGGATACATTTTTGTATTAATCCCGGTTATTACCGATTGAATAATTTGCTTTAACACCCCAAGATTTTGAGGATTAACTGACTCTGAACTCTTTAATTCAATAGTATATGGAATTGCCGGATTGTTAGACCGCACAATTTTTATAATCGCAGTAATTCGGCCTTTTTCTAAATCTTCTTTTAACTGCTCATCCGATTTATCTTTAAACTTTAAGTTACTGATACTTTTTAAAGCAGGATAAATAACATTGGTTGTATCCGAATTTTTATCCATTACTACATTCAAAGAAAGTCCACCGCTATTACCCAAAAAACCAAAAACCAATATAAATACCAAAGGAAATCCGATACTAAAAGCAATAGAAGAAGGACTGCGCAATGTAGCCCTTAGGCTAGCTTTGGTAATTGCCAGCATAGCGGTTATTTGATTATACTTTTTTCCCATATTACTTTAAATGTGCAGCAAAGCTATCTGTTTATTGCTCTTGTACAAAACAAAAGCCGGCAATTTACTTTCTTCAATTAAAAATAGATTAAAGCCCAATCCCGATTTTTAAAAAACACTGTTTTAAATGTCGCAGTTATTTTGTATTTTACTGAACACACTAAAATTAATTTTATATGTTTGAAGAAATAATGCAACTGGTTAAACAACATGCGCAAGATGCAGTTGTCAACAATCCAGCCGTTCCAAATGAAAATAATGAAGCTGTTATGCAAGAAGCAGGAAGTTCTATCGTAAACGAATTAAAGAACTTATTCAATAGTGGAGGAATAAGCAGTTTATCCCAAGGAGATAATTCAGGCACACAAAACACAGCTATTCAAAACATTTCAAACAACTTTATCAACAATATTACTGAAAAACTAGGCATAGCGCCAGAAACCGCCTCTGGTATTGCAGCCACAGTTGTGCCCAATGTAATGTCAAGTATACAAAATATGGGTAATCAACAAGGCGGTATTCAAAACTGGTTAAGTAATATTACAACAGGCGGTAACCTTGGAAATATTGTGAATAATATTGGCGGAAAATTAGGTTTAGATAAAGACGGAGATGGTGATGTGGATTTTGATGATTTGAAAAAAATGTTCTAGCAAAAACATTTACGCCATTTTATCACTACTAAAAATTGCCTCATGAAATACGTGAAACTTTTCACAATATCAAATATTATTTTTTTATTATTCATTTTTACAACCAATCACCTAATAGCACAATCATTACCAACGCGTTGGGATGAATTAACTGCTAGCGATTGGAATAATGCGCTTAAGCAATCAAATTATACCTGCATCTTACCCATTGGAATTTTAGAAAAACATGGCCCACATGTACCTATTGGCTCCGATTTAATTAGGGTTCGTGAATATGCAGCACGTGCCACAAAAAAAGAATATGCCGTTGTTTTCCCTGATTATTTCTATGGGCAAATTAATGAAGCAAAGCATCAGCCCGGAGTATTTGCTTTGAAAGAAAATGTTGTTTGGAATTTGTTGGAAGCTACTTGCGATGAAATTGCAAGAAATGGGTTTAAAAAAATTATTATTATTAATGGTCATGGTGGAAACCCGGAACTCATTCGCTATTTCATTCAAACACGATTAGAACAACCTCATAATTATGCCGTTTACTTTTTTGAACCTCATACTGATAGTGCTTATTTACAACAAATTAAAAAACTACACCGTTCACCAATAAATGACGATATGCATGCTGGTGAAAATGAAACCTCAGAATTATTGTATTTAAGGCCTGAATTGGTTAAAATGGATAGTGCCAAAAATGAATCAGGAATGAATCAACATCGTTTGAACATTCCAAATGTTTATACAGCCATATGGTGGTATGCCGATTTCCCCAATCATTATGCGGGCGAAGGCGACAAAGCAACCAAAGAATTGGGCGAATTAGAAGTGAACCATGTAGTGAATCAACTATCAGATGCGATTAAAGCTGTAAAAGCAGATAAGGCTACGCTTTTATTACAGCAAGAATTTTATAACCGAGTTAGGCATTAATGTTTTAAGTAGATTAGAAATTGATGCAGCTTACAACGTAAACACAATTTCACTATTCAAGAAAATACAATTGGAATAGCATTCATTTAAATGTTGGGAAGAAGCCTCTATACAGCTGAAATTTCTTAGCAAAATCATTACAATTGTTGTAGTATTGCCCCTTGCTTTTGTAATTAAAAAAAATGTTCATGGGGCAAAGTACTAAAACGGCTTACATTTTATTAGGCAGTAATTTAGGTAACCGATTCAATTATATTCAGCAAGCTATAAATGAAATTGAACAAACATGCGGTAATATAATTTTAAGCTCATCGGTTTATGAAACCGAAGCTTGGGGGGTATCTGCTAACCCACCCTACTTAAATCAGGTAATAGCTATTCAAACTTTATTTAAGCCTGAAGCACTAATGCAAACTTTATTAAATATTGAAGAAAAACTGGGCAGAGTTAGAACACAACGTTATGCAGATAGAACCATAGATATAGACATTTTATTGATAGATAATTTAGTATTAACAACACCCATTTTAATTGTACCTCATCCGGCAATGGCAGAACGCAAATTTGTTTTAGTGCCTTTGCAGGAAATAGCGCCTCAATTAACACACCCGGTTACTCAAATTTCTATTACGCAAATGCTACAACAGTGCAATGATAAACTTAAGGTAGAAAAATTTTTAAATCATCCATAAATTTATTGATCCATATTTAACTGCTGAATGAAATACCATTACATTACCATTGAAGGAAATATTGGCGCAGGCAAAACAACCTTAGCACATTTACTTGCCAAACATTACAATGCCAGAATAATCTTAGAAGCATTTGCCGATAATCCCTTTTTGGAAAAATTTTATGCCGATCCTGAAAAGTTTGCTTTCCCTTTAGAATTGTTTTTTATGGCTGAACGTTTCAAGCAACTAAAAAACATGTTGCACACTAACGATTTATTCAGCAGTATAACTATTAGTGATTACTTATTTTCTAAATGCTTGTTGTTTGCAAAAGTGAATTTACCAGATGAGGAATTTAGACTTTACCAAAAGTTGTTTGACATTATGCAGCAACAAATTGCTTTCCCCGACATCCTTATATACTTACATGCACCCGTACAAAAGTTGCAACAAAACATTAAGAAAAGGCAACGTAGTTATGAACAAAATATTCCTGATAGTTATTTATTTAACTTACAGGAAACTTATACACAATACATAAAGCAACACAACATTAAAACATTGTTTTTTGATGTATCCAATGCTGATTTTTTAGGAAATCCAATACATCTTAAAGTAATTACAGATGCATTAGAAAGAGATTATGAAACCGGGCAGCATTTTTTTTCATTACCCTAACTTTTGCATGCAATTGTCATTTACTTTCGTAATTCGTAAAATTAATCTAAACCTGAATGGAAGATAATACCCGACACGATGCATTTGCATCGATGCGGATTCCCGAATTTAGAAACTTAATGATTGGCCGCTTTGCATTCATTATGGGCTTGCGCATGATGGCAACATTGCTTGGTTGGTGGATTTATGAATTAACCAATGCCCCTTTCGCCATCGGTTTAATTGGTTTATCTGAAGTGGTACCAGCCATATCGCTTGCATTGTATGCTGGGCACGTTATTGATATTAGTGAAAAACGCAAATTGCTTTTAACTTGCATAAGTTTATATTTAGTTGCTGCCATTTTGCTTACATTACTATCAACACATTTTACAGCAACACATCTACACAATCGTGTAATAGCAGCCATTATCTATGTCATTGTATTTGGAACCGGTATAATTCGTTCTTTTACCGGGCCAACCTTTAGTTCGTTATTGGGTCATATTGTACCGAAAAAAATTATTGCTAATGCCACTACTTGGAGCCAGGGTACGTGGCTTTCAGCATCAGTTACAGGCCATGCTACTGCAGGATTTTTAATTGCCGGATTTGGTAATACAGGCACCCTAATTGCGGTAATTATTTTAGTTAGCATTGCACTTTCAGTTTTGTTTTTATTAAAAGCTAAACCTCCTTTAAATGAACGAGGAGAAAAGCGAACTTGGGAAAGTGTGAAAGAAGGCTTACATTTTGTTTACAGAACAAAAGAATTATTAAGTGCTATTACTCTTGACTTATTTGCGGTTTTTTTTGGTGGGGCTGTGGCTATGATTCCTGTATATGCTAGAGATATTTTAAAAGTAGGACCTGAAGGATTTGGTTTTTTGAATGGCGCTTCCGACCTGGGTTCAATTTGTATTGTAATTTGGTTAACGCTATTCCCTTTACGTAAACAGCAAGGCCGTAAGTTATTAATAGCTGTGGGTTTATTTGGTGCTTGCATTATTGTATTTGCACTATCAAAAGTTTTCTGGCTATCCTTCATAGCACTATTAATTTCAGGAATAGTAGATGGCGTTAGTGTAGTAGTTAGAGGTACCATTATGCAATTAAAAACACCCGATAATATGCGAGGTCGCGTACTTAGCGTTAGCTCTATGTTTGTAAATTCCAGTAATGAATTGGGGCAATTTGAAAGTGGTATGGCTGCTAAATTAATGGGGGTTGTTCCTTCAGTTGTATTTGGTGGATGTATGACTTTACTGGTAGTTATTGTTACGTGGGTTAAAGTACCGGTATTAAGAAAAATGGAGTACTAAATTTTTAACGCTACCATCAATACAACATTTAGTTATTGCTTAGCTTTTCCAACACGTAAAATACGGCCGGGCAAAATTCTGCATTTTTTAAAGTAATATTCATTCTTTTCAATAGCACATCCTCATTGGTATAAGGAAAGCGTGCACAATCCGACGGGCGAACATCATATATTGAGCAAGCATTCCCTTCACCCAAAAATGTGCAAGGTGTTTGTTTTACAACATAATCGCCCTCTTCATCTAATCGCAAATAGGTATCAATAAATACACTTTCTTTTAGCTTTAAATGCTTACTAATACGTTTAATATCGGGCGTTTTAAATCGGGGCGAATAATTTTTACAACAAGCAGCACAATTCAAACAATCTATTTGTGCAAAAGCCTCTTCATGCAAAGCAGGTAATTGTTTTAAAACCTTATTACGTTGCACACGCTGTAGCCAGTTCTTGTACTTTTTTTTGTTTGCGACACTTTGTTGTTGCCAATTTTCAGGTATTACCCTCATTGAATAAAATTACAATGTACAAAGATAACCAAACATTCCCTTCACCTATTTCAACAATTTATTAAGGTTATTTTGTTAATTGTTTATGAGCGAATGTGTTAACTTGCCACATTATTCAAATATGTATTTAGCATGGATAGTATAAGAGAACAATGGCTGATATTAATTTCTACCCCTATTTATTTAGTTATAATCAGCATTGAATTAATGCTTTCGCACTTACAACACAAAAAAGTTTATACATTTAAAGACACGTTTACTAACATTTATTTAATGTTAGTAAACGGTGGTATCGATTTGGTTTTTAGGCTGTTTTACGTGGGTGTTTGGCAATATTGTTTTTTACACGCATGGCATACATGGTCTAACTATGGCTGGGTATATTGGGTTTTATTATTATTAGGGGAAGACTTCTTGTATTACTGGTTACACCGATTCGACCATGAAATTCGCTTTTTTTGGGCTACGCATGTAACCCATCATAGTTCACCGGTTATGAATTTTACGGTAGGCTTCCGTTCTTCTGTGTTTGAACCATTATACCGCTTTATTTACTTTATACCATTAGCTTGGTTTGGTTTTAAACCGGTTGATATTTTATTTATGTACTCAGCCACCCAAATTTGGGGCATTTTTGTACATACTGAAAGTATAGGAAAATTGGGATGGTTAGAATATATTTTTGTTACACCCTCGCATCACAGGGTACACCATGGTTCAAACCCAAAATATTTAGATAAAAACATGGGTATGTTTTTAATCATTTGGGATAAGTTATTCAATACTTTTCAAGAAGAAATTCCGGCAGAACAATATCAACCCATACACTACGGCTTAACCAAGAATTTGGAAAAGCCCAATGCATTCACCATTATTTTTCATGAATGGATTGCCATAGGGAAAGATTCATTGCAAAGAGGGTTAACTTTTAAAGAAAGATTGGGATATATTTTTGGCCCTCCCGGTTGGAGTCATGATGGCAGTAGACAAACCAGTAAGGATTTGCAGGCAATAGAAAATTTAGAACAAAGTTTTGAAACCGGCATTCTTAATCCCGATGAAATAACACCCGGCTTACAGGTGCAAACAGTAAATGTTCAATGAGAAAACTTTGATATAATCCCTGATGGATGGTTCTTATCCATTAATTTTACTTGCTTTCATTGCTATTTCTATAGGTTTCTACATGGTTTCCACAGTTTAAACAATAGCATGTAAATGAAGTTAATTCCGCTTAACTTTGCGCATCTTTTAACGTGGTCAACCTACATATATTATGAATTTATTTCAAATGCAAAATGAAGAATTCAGGAATCGTCATATAGGGCCTACAACTGCCGATACTGAACAAATGCTAAACACCATTGGTGTTGATACTATAGATACCTTAATACACAAAACCATTCCGGCAAGTATACGCTTAAAAAAACCACTAAACTTACCTAATTCTATAAGTGAACAGGGTTTTTTAAATGAGATAAAAGGTATTGCCGCACTGAACAAAGTTTTTAAAACTTACATAGGTCAGGGATATTTTAATACTATTACACCTTCCGTTATTTTACGAAATGTATTTGAAAATCCGGGTTGGTACACACAGTACACCCCCTATCAAGCCGAGATATCGCAGGGAAGGTTAGAAAGTTTATTAAACTTTCAAACCATGGTAACCGATTTAACCGGCTTAGAAATAGCCAATGCATCGTTGTTAGACGAAGCTACTGCTGCTGCGGAAGCTATGATTATGCTTTTTCATCATGCTAATAAAACTGAAAACACAACCAAACATCAATTCTTTGTTGATGAGCATATTTGGGGGCAAACCAAAGATGTGTTAATGACACGTGCCAACCCTTTAGGTATAAATTTAGTATTTGGACAATACCAGAACATATTATTAGATGATACTTTTTTTGGAGCTTTAGTTCAATATCCAGCTGCTAATGGTACAATACCCGACTATAGAGGCTTTATTGCCAATGTACATGCAGTAGGAGCTTATGCTGTAATGGCCACCGATTTAATGGCACTAACCTTACTTACATCACCTGGTGAAATAGGCGCCGATGTAGCCATTGGTTCTGCTCAACGTTTTGGTGTACCCATGGGTTATGGTGGACCTCATGCCGCATTTTTTGCTACAAAAGATGAATTTAAACGCAACATGCCTGGTCGGTTAATTGGCGTAAGTATTGATGCACAAGGCAATAAAGCGTTAAGAATGGCTTTACAAACTCGTGAACAACATATTAAACGCGAAAAGGCCACCAGTAATATTTGTACTGCACAAGCACTTTTGGCCAATATGGCTGCAATGTATGCCGTTTATCATGGACCAAATGGTTTAAAAAACATTGCTAAACGCATTCATATTCTTACAGTTGCGTTACAAAATGCATTAAAAGCATTAAACTATACCATAGTGCACAACCATTTTTTTGATACCATTTTTATAAATACCGAAGCACGAAATATAAAAAATATAGCCGAAGAACAAGGCATTAACTTCTATTACCCTGATAACAATACAATAGGTATTACTATTGATGAGACAACAACCCAGGATGATATTCTCAATATTGTTATGGTATTTGCCACAGCTCAGGAAAAAGATGCTGCGGCTGCAACTTTTGATGTAATATTTGCGGAAGAAAATCATATACCTGAATTTGCACATCGCCACTCAAATTATTTAACGCATCCTGTTTTCAACACACATCATAGTGAAACACAAATGATGCGTTATATTAAGCAATTAGAACAAAAAGATTTGGCATTAAATACCAGCATGATTTCTTTAGGCAGTTGTACCATGAAATTAAATGCTGCTACAGAAATGATTCCGGTAAGTTGGCCTGAATTCAGCCAACTCCATCCATTTGTTCCGACCAATCAGGCAAAAGGATACCAACTGATTATTAAAGAACTAGAACAATATTTGTGTAGTATTACCGGTTTTGATGCTTGTAGCCTTCAACCCAACAGTGGTGCACAAGGTGAATATGCAGGGCTACTTACAATTAAAAGATTTCATGAGGCACATAATAACCACCACAGAAATATAGTACTAATCCCTATTTCTGCACATGGTACTAACCCGGCAAGTGCTGTAATGGCAGGGATGAAAGTGGTCGTCATTAAAGGAACTGCGGAAGGCCATATTGATGTTGCCGACTTGAAGGAGAAAGCTGAATTACACAAAAATGACTTGGCCGGATTAATGGTTACCTACCCTTCTACCCATGGTGTTTTTGAAGAAAGTATTAAAGAAATTTGTGCTATTATTCATGAAAATGGCGGGCTGGTATATATGGATGGCGCTAACATGAATGCGCAAGTAGGATTAACCTCACCTGCTGAAATTGGTGCTGATGTGTGTCATTTAAACTTACATAAAACCTTTGCTATACCACATGGTGGTGGAGGTCCGGGTGTTGGTCCAATTTGTGTAACTAAACAATTGGCACCATTCATACCTGGTCATATTTTGAATAATCATCACTTAGGCACTGGTGCAGTAAGTGCAGCGCCTGTAGGTTCAGCATCCATACTATTAATTAGCTATGCTTACATAAAATTATTGGGCAAGGAAGGCGTTAAAATGGCTACCGAATATGCTATTTTGAATGCCAATTACATGAAAGCCCGGTTAGAACCTTATTACAAAATTTTATATACCGGCACTAATGGTTATGCGGCACATGAATTTATAGTTGACTTGCGCCCCTTTAAACAAAGTGCAGGTATTGAGGCCGAAGATGTGGCTAAACGCTTAATGGACTATGGCTTTCATGCTCCTACTATGAGCTTTCCTGTGCCTGGTACCATTATGATTGAACCTACAGAAAGTGAGGACAAAGCCGAATTAGATCGTTTTTGTGATGCTTTAATAGCCATTTTTGAAGAAATTAAAGCTATTGAAAATGGAGTTTCCGATAAAAATGATAACCCTTTGAAAAATGCACCGCATACACAATTAATGATAGCAGCCGATGAGTGGAATCACAGTTATAGCCGTCAACAGGCCGCATTCCCATTATACTATGTAACACAAAACAAGTTTTGGCCTTCTGTAGCACGCATTAACAATACATATGGCGACAGAAACTTAATTTGTACTTGTGAACCCATAGAAAGCTACATGGAAAAATAGTTTGTTGCAACAGAAAGAAGCATATTCAAAAATGAAGAATAAAGTAATATGCTTTCTTTTGAGAATGAAAGAAAAGGCTGTCTTTCACAAGGCAGCCTTTTTCAATTTTACTTTTCTTTACTCCATAAAAAAATTAATGTCCCCATCTATTATTTCCTCTACCATTATTTCCACCGCCACCGCCACGAGATGGTGCAGGGGCTGAACGTTGGACAGGAGCAGGCCTATTCATTTGAAAATTTTGAAACCGCATTTGACCACGTTGCTGCATTGCTTGCTGACGTTCTAAATTATGAATAACTTCTGGATGATTATTATTAACGGGAGTCCATTGACGTTGAGGAGTTCTTTGTTCCCATCTTCCTTGTTCATTTCTGTATACATTACCTTGCCTATCACTTAGAATATTATTTTCTCTTACCACATTATTTGGCATATTGGGTTGTACATGCTCTCCTCTAACATTTCTATTGTTCTCAAAATTGTTATTACGAATATTATTGTTGTTATAATTATAACGATCGTTACGAATATTTACATTTCTATTATTGTATACAAACCTGTTATTTGTTATTACATCATGTCGATAGTTATAAATGTTGTTCGTAACAAAGCGATTATTATTAATCACAACGGACCTTCTAGCATAAAAACCGGCATTTCTTCCATAAAATCCATAATTTCTAGGCGACCAGCAATAGGGAGGATGATAAATCCTGGGACCCCACCAACCTCCAGCCCATCCATTCCAAATAGTTGTACCAAACCCAACATTAAACCATCCAAAACTATAATTAAATCCAACCCCCCATCCGTACCAAGGATTATACATCATGTTGAAACCCCATGTAAATGGTCTTGGATAATAATAGTTTCCCCACCACGGCCTGTAATAATAACCTGTTCCATAAACTACTGTAGGCCCATAAACAAAAGTGTTTAAATATCCTGGCGTATAACCCATATAAACCCAATCGGGAGTGACATCATATATATATACATATTTCAAGTTATAAACCGGATAGCTAGGCGGAATAATATCAATTTCAGCAGGGCGTTCAGTTGCTACACTCCAAGGGCCGTTAGGTGTTGATGATACAAACCAAACGCCACTTTCTACTGTGTAATATAAATTACCATAGCGAACAACAGATGAAGAAGTATTAATAGCATATTGCATATTAGTGCCTTCAATAGGCCTAAAGTCAGGTTCACCATCATAAGTTACATCAGCAGCTGCTTTATTTCTATCTACTTTAGCTGTTTGTGGAATCTGAGCATCTAAAATAGCTTCTTTAGCCGCATATGTTCCCGGAACACTTGCTAGTACATTATCTTTTGGAGAACCTTCCGGTATTTTGGCAAAATCGGCAGGAATATTGGAGGCGGGAATATATTTCCAATTCCCATTTAGGCTATTTGAGGTAAACCAACGGCCAGAAACCAATATGTAATACTGTTGTGAATTGGTATCTAAGAAAATATCGTTGTTACTATTAGCAGCATACAATAAAGAAGTATTATCAATGGGCACCATGTTAGGTTGACCATTGGTTTGAATCAATTCCGCAGGTTGTGTACTAACAATAATGTCTGAATAACCGGTATAACCATTATCATCACTTTTATCTGAACTGCTACTGTAACCGGCTTGAGCATCATTAGCTGCATTTACAGCACTGGCAATTTTATTTAAATTGGCAGGTGGATTATACGCAGGTTGATAAGGGCCGGTTGCACTTGATGCTTTATACCAATGCTTAGCACCATATAAATAGAATTGACCATCAATATTTCTTACAATGGTAAATGGGGAATTGACAACAGCATCTAAACCCCAATTAGGATTTTTTTGCATTTTAGGTTCACCATCAATCAATACTAATATTGAGGGTTTACTTGCATAAATAATCTTAGGGGGGTTATTATCAAAATTTTGAGCCAATTTATTTTGCTCTGCATTATTATCTAATTGTGTCAACAACTCATCCATGGGTATTTCAATGCCTACCTGAGGTAATTGAGATTCAAGAGTCGTTTTTAGATAGTTAATATGGTTAACATCACTATCACTACTCAATTTTAAATTGGGAACACGAGTATTAATTAAATGCACTAAACGACTATCGCGATCGGTAGCAATAGTGGCAACGCACCAGAAAGTACCAAAAATCGGGTCGGAGTTATTTGAAGACTGAACAGACAATGCAGATCGAAATTTTAATATATCACCGGATAAATATTCCGGCTGCGGTTGATATATCTTTACGATTGAGCCATCATTTGCCGAAATTACCTTGGGCCATTCGCTATTATTTTGAGCTTTTATAGATGTAAAGGAACTTAGGAAGGTAAAGACAAATAAGGGCAAAACTATTAGGCGTAAGTTTTTCATACACTCAATTTTTAATGAAGTAAAAGTAAAACGGTATAAATTAAAAAACTACTTTATAGACTTTAAAAAAGGCTAATAAATTAATGATCGTTTCATAAAGCCTCATTTTTTTTGACAGTTTAACGTTTCTTTTGAATATTTCATTAATCTTTAAAGACCTACGCATAAAAAAACAGCACAAATAAATATTGTGCTGTTTCTATAGTAAAATATAAATTCTTTAACGATATATCCAGTTAAACTCATATTCCAATGGAGCTTTTATTCCAGTTCGCTCAGCTACTTTTCTAAATCGTGCCGGAAGGCCCATTAAATAATCTCTTGCTTTTTCTGCCTTATCTGTTAAGCCGGTCATGTATTCAATACCCCATTCTTTTACCAATGTTTCAACTATATCGGTATAATCTTTTGAAGTATAAACACCCAAGCGTTGCGCAGCATCACTAAAATGAGAAAAAGTTGCTCCAATTTTTTCACCTTGTTGACGAAGAAAATGAGCCGGCATTACAATTTTTTTACGCATCATATCTTCAAAAGCCAACATCATTTCACTAGTATCAATTTCAAAAATTCTTTCAATAAAACTTTTATATGCCTTGGCATGTCTAGCTTCATCACCTGCAATTACACCACAAATTTTTGACAATCTTGTATTACCATATTTTTTGGCAATGGTTGCTGTTCTTCTATGCGAAATTTGTGTAGCAGTTTCTTGAAATGATGTGTATACAAAATTCAAATAAGGATCATTGGCTACACCAATATCCATTCCATCGGCAATTAAGTATTGTGTGCTGATTTGCATTTGGCGCATATTTACCCTTCCGGATAAATAAATGAACATGTTCAATAAATCACCGTGCCTATTTTCTTCAGCAGACCACATTCTCACCCAACGGCTCCACCCTTGCGTATTTTCATTTACAATTCCTTCTACCTGCATTAACCACCCTTCATAGGTTGGTAACGCTTCTTCCGTAATTATATCACCAACTAATACTGCCAAATAATCATAAGGCAATTCTTTACATTCTTTTTGCAATTCCTTCACTTCCTCTAAAAAATTGGGATCATTGCTTTGAGGTAAAAAATCGGCAGGCTGCCAATTTTCATCAATAGGTTTTAAGTAAGTTTCAATAATATCATCCATTTCTTTCGACAAATGAACCATTACTTCTTTTCGGGTTGCTTTTTTAATCTCTAACAAGGTTACTAAAATAAATTGTATGAATAAATGTTTGCAAAGTTAAGTTTCCTTGACGCGAAACAATCATTCAAACCGTTAATTTTATTTTTTGTTGAAAAATTTGATTTTTGATATAATCAATTTCTTAACAGAAAGACGTATTTTAATACTTTTATTACCCAACCAACACCAAACCCAATTATATGAAATTTCATTGGAGCAAAATTGTGCTAACCATCGTTTTATTACTTGCAATAGTTTTAGTTGTACTTACTTTGACACATAACCCCTGGCCTCAACAAAATGCCAAACCGCAATTCCCTTTGCCTGATTCAGCTATTGTACATATGAGTGAGGCAATACAAATACCAACCATTTCACCTGAAGATACTCTTCACATTGACACTATACACTTTCAAAAATTCAATGCATTTTTATCACAAGCGTATCCGCTTATCCATCAACACCTTACCAAAACCGTTGCCAATGGATTCAGTTATATCTTTAAATGGCAAGGTCTCGATCAAACTTTGGCTCCCATAATTTTAATGGGTCATTATGACGTGGTACCGGTTGAGCATGCTTCACTGAATATGTGGAAATACCCTCCCTTTAGTGGTAGTGTATCTGACAAAGCAATTTGGGGTCGTGGTTCTGTTGATGACAAATCGGGTGTAATTGCAATTTTAGAAACCATTGAAGAACTTTTAAAAGAAGGTTATCAGCCCAAACGCACTATTTTTTTGTGTTTTGGCCACAATGAAGAATCAACGGGAACCGGCGCAATGGCAATTGTTGATACTTTGCAAAATTGGGGAGTAAAGGCCGACTTAGTAATTGATGAAGGAGGTGAAATAAGTACAGAAAAATTAAAAGATGTTCCTCGACCCATTGCATTTATAGGCGTTGCTGAAAAAGGTTATGCTACTTTTCAATTACAAGTGAACATACCTGGCGGGCACTCATCAAAACCGGCAAAAGAAACATCCATTGATGTTTTGGCTAAAGCCTTGTACCAATTACGTAGTAAGCAAATGCGGGCTCAGATAACGGCACCTGTTGCCACTTTCCTAAATCGTGCAGGGGCCTCGTCTTCAAATTTTTTAAATAAAATGATATTTACCAATCAATGGTTTTTTGGCCCCATCGACAAAAGAATTTTAGGCGTCACTGCTGAAAGTAATGCAATGATAAGAACAACTATTGTTCCTACCATATTAGAAAGTGGAGTACGTGAAAATGTAATTCCTACCATTGCTACTGCTATTATTAATTCAAGAATTTTAACCGGTGAAACTACACAAGATGTTTTGAAGTTTATGAAAAATGTTATTAATGATAGTAGAGTGGACATTAAAATTACAGGTGATTTTAATACAGAGCCATCTTCGGCTACTGATGTGCAAGGACCTGCCTTTTTAGCTGTGCAACAAGCCATATCAGATGTTGTAAGCAATGTTATACCAGTGCCCTATATTATGATTGGCGCTACAGATAGCAGAAATTATAGAAAAATAAGTAATGGTGTGGTAAACTTTTCTGCCTTGCAAGATAGCAAAGGTTATCACGGTATAAATGAGCGCCTACCCATTGCCGATTTTACCCGTTGTTATAATTTTTACAGATATTTAATAAGTAATAGTGCAGCATTGGTACATCCATAATCTATTCTGAATTTATTTTTAGCCTTTGTTATAAGTTGCATGATTAACTTTACCCGGTAATTACTACAAATGAGTATAGATCTTGGCCAATACAATAACTTGAAAGTTAACCGAAAAGTAGACTTTGGTTTTTATTTAGATGATGGTAAGGAAGGCATTCTGTTACCTAAACGTTTTGCCCCAGCTAATTTAAAAATAGGCGATGAAATAAAAGTTTTCATTTATCACGATTCAGACAATAGATTAATAGCTACCACACAAGAACCTTTAGGTGTCGTAGGCGATATAGTTACATTAAAATGTGTAAGCACTACCCCTGCAGGTGCATTTTTAAACTGGGGATTGATGAAGGATTTATTTGTTGCTAAATCGCAGCAAATTACAGGCATGCGTAAAGGAGGAAATTATTTGGTTAAAATATATATTGATGAACAAAGTAACCGAATTGCCGCATCAGAAAAAATTGATCGCTTCTTAAGTAATGATGAACTTACGGTAGCGGAAAAAGAACAGGTACAACTGTTAGCTTATAGAAAAACAGATATTGGTTATAGCATGGTCATTAATCAAAAGCATTTAGGTTTATTACACGATAATGAAGTGTTTAAAGATTTAACGATTGGTAAAACTTATCCCGGATACATTAAAAGAATTTTACCTGACAACAAAATTGATGTAGCATTGGGTAAACCGGGTTTTCAAAAAGTAGCTGATGAAGCTGAAATCATTATTCAACTCTTAAAACAACACGGTGGTTTTTTACCATTTCACGATAAGTCTGCACCGGAAGATATTTACGCAACATTTGGTATGAGTAAGAAAACATTTAAAATGGTAACAGGCAATTTATTTAAGCAAAAGAAAATCGCTTTAACTAATCAAGGAATTCAGCTTTTATAAAAACTTCTTTAAGTACGAAATAAAATGAAAAGCGCCTCCAATTAAATTGAAAGCGCTTTTATTAATTATAGAAAACTAATTACTTCTTAACATTTACAGTGATAGCAGAAGACAATTTACTGCCATATGAACGGTGAATACCATCGGCAAACTGTAAAGCTAACCGATGCTTACCAGGTGTAAGTTGAATGGTGGTTACTTTCTGTGCGTTTCCAAAGTGTAAGTGTAAACTATCTTTAGGAACAACAATACCCATAGGAATAGAGTCACCACTATCAATTAATAAATGATGGTGACCTGAATTAGGTATTACATGTCCAGAAGAATCTACACTAATGCCATCGGCACCCATTTCTACTTTTAGTGGTGATGATACCGTTTGTCCATCTTTTAAATTTTTAAAATACACTTTTGCCCCATCCGGAATTGGAGGAACAGGTGGTACCACTTCAGCAGTTTTGGCTGCTGTATCAACAGCTTTTGCTGCCATTGAATCTTTTGAAGCATTTGATTCACTACCAGAATTACAAGCTGCAAAAACAATTAATGCAGTTGCTGAAACAAAAAACATTTTTCGCATATGCTTATTTTTTAATTAAAGAAAAAACCTCTATTACTTGAAAAAACTTTTAAATATACCGAATAAAATGATAGATTGTAGAATATTCCTCATTAAAAAAACATTAGATTAATCAGTCAAAAGCATTGAACCTCTAAATGGTTAAACTATTATCAATTAATTTTGTTCTCTCTTCAAAAATAAATTCTAATTATGATAGCAACAAAAGCTTATGCAGCACAAGCAGCCACTACACCCTTAACACCCTTTCAATTAGAAAGAAGAAACCCTGGTCCACACGATGTACAAATTGAAATTTTGTACTGTGGTGTTTGCCACTCCGACATCCATCAGGTTAGAAATGAATGGGGTAATTCCATTTATCCGATGGTACCCGGACATGAAATTGTAGGACGCGTAACCTACGTAGGCGATCATGTTAAAAATTTTATAGTAGGCGATTTAGCTGGAGTAGGATGTTTTGTAGATTCATGCAGAACATGTCCTAATTGCCAAGCAGGTTTAGAACAATATTGTGATACCGGAATGATTGGCACTTACAATGCCTTAGATAAAGAAGGCAAACCTACCTATGGTGGTTATTCTACTCAAATTGTGGTAGATGAACAGTATACTTTAAAAGTACCTACTAATCTCCCATTATCTGGCGTTGCGCCACTTTTATGTGCAGGTATTACTACTTATTCCCCACTTCGCTATGTTGGCGTAAAAAAAGGACATAAAGTTGCCGTATTAGGCTTAGGCGGTTTAGGACACATGGCAGTTAAGTTTGCTGTTGCTTTTGGAGCAGAAGTTACCATGTTAAGTTCATCTCCCTCTAAAAAAGCTGATGCAGAACGCTTGGGTGCCCACCATTTTGCACTTACTTCAGATAAACAAACCATGCAACAATTAGCCAACTCGTTTGATTTTATTTTAAATACCGTTTCTGCTCCGCATGATTATAACACTTACTTGCCGCTATTAAGAACCAACGGTACCATGATTGTAGTTGGTGTACCTCCTACTCCATCACAAGTACCTGCATTTAATTTAATAGCAAACAGAAGAAGCATTATAGGCTCATTAATTGGTGGCATTAAAGAAACACAAGAAATGTTGGATTTTTGTGGTGAACACAATATTGTTTCAGATGTTGAAGTAATTGATATTGATTACATCAATGAAGCTTATGAAAGAGTATTAAAAAGTGATGTTCGTTACCGCTTTGTAATTGATATTGCTTCATTAAAAAAATAATTCCGAATTCAATCAAATAAAAAAGCCTGTAGCTTCATAGCTTACAGGCTTTTTTTATTGAAGCATTTTTAGCCATTTAAGGTATGCATCATTGCTTCGGGATAGCGTGTACCTGCTGCTGCATTTTTCGGAAAAATATTTTCTATTGCTGCTAAATCTGCTGCAGAAAGATGTACATTCAAAGCCCCAACATTCTCTTCCAAATATTTAATTTTTTTGGTACCGGGAATAGGAAAAATAAAATCGCCTTGTGCTAAAACCCAGGCTAAAGCTAACTGTGCCGGTGTGCAGTTTTTTTCTTTTGCCAATGAAGTAATTTTATCTACCAATTGCAAATTTTTATAAAAATTATCACCCTGAAATCTTGGTGAAAATCTTCTATAATCATCCGGGGCAAAATCTTCAAACTTTTTAAACTGACTGGTTAAAAAACCTCTTCCCAAAGGACTATATGGAACAAAAGCTATACCTAATTCTTTACAGGTAGCCAACATACCATCCTCAGGTTCACGAGACCACAATGAATACTCACTTTGTACAGCCGTAATAGGATGCACGGAATGGGCTTTACGTAAAGTTTCAACAGAAACCTCACTAAGGCCCAATGCCCTTACCTTTCCTTCTTTCACCAAATTTGCCATAGCACCAACCGTTTCTTCAATTGGGGTAGCTGGATCTTTTCGATGCAAATAATACAAATCAATTACATCAGTATTCAATCTTTTTAAACTAGCTTCGCAAGCTTGTTTTACATATTCAGGTTTACCATTTAATGAACGATTCTCATTATTTGCACCACTACGAACAATGCCAAATTTTGTAGCTAATGTTACTTCAGAGCGATGATTCTTTAAGGCTTTTCCTACCAATATTTCATTGGTATAAGGGCCATACATATCAGCAGTATCCCAAAATGTAACCCCTAAGTGCAAGGCATGATGTAATACTTGAATATTTTCCGCATCATTTGCCGGACCATAAAATTCACTCATCCCCATACAACCTAAACCAATTTCCGAAGAGTTCAATCCAACGCTTCCCAATTTTTTTTGTTTCATAATTCTATTTTTAAACATTAAAATATTATTACATTAAATTAGATTTCATCTTTTGAATTTGTTGTTTTGAACCCAGAATAATTAGTTTCATTCCTTCACTAATAATGGTGTTTTCCGGCGGGTTGATGAGAAAACGACCATTTTTTTGTTTAATGCCAATACAATTTACGCCTGTTTGTTTCCATTCCATAATATGTTGTAGAGTTGTATCTTTAATTGCATCAGGCAAATGGCTATAATCAACTGCTTCAATATTCATGCTTTCATCTTCGTGGCCGGTTAAATAATCAATAAAAGCAACCACATCGGGCTTAGAAACAATGGTAGCCATATGTTTACCTCCAATTTTATCGGGCATAATAACATGGTTGGCTCCTGCTTTTTTAAGTTTTGCAACCGCCGAAGTATGTGATGCCCGACTAATGATTTGCAAATGATTATTTAACGATCTTGCAGATAAAACAATAAAAACATTATCAGCATCTTCCGGTAATGTTGTTATTAAACTAACTGCTCGTTCAATTCCCGCTTTCTTTAATATCATATCATCCGTTGCATCACCTTTCAAGAAAATAAGTTGAGGATAAGTTAATATAAACTCTTGAATATGTTTTTCTTCCGGTTCAATTACAACAAATGGTGTTTGCTGATCAATTAATGTAAGTGCCGCCTGCTGTCCATTCCTTCCAAAACCACAAATAATTACATGATGATTTAATGTATCTAATGTGCTCATAATTTTTTTGTTTTTAAAATGTAAGGCCATTTCACCACTTACTATAAAACGGGTAACACTGGCTAATGCATAGGTAAATGTTGAAAATGAAAGAATAATAAAAAATATATTGAATATCTTACCCGAATCACTTAATGGCCTTATTTCTTGATACCCCACTGTTGTAATGGTAATAATGGTCATATATAATGCGTCTATAAACGACCACTTTTCTATTACCATAAAAC
Organism: Hydrotalea sp.; assembly: GCF_049968455.1. Classification (NCBI taxonomy): domain Bacteria; kingdom Pseudomonadati; phylum Bacteroidota; class Chitinophagia; order Chitinophagales; family Chitinophagaceae; genus Hydrotalea; species Hydrotalea sp. The sequence continues at coordinate 239,520 of NZ_JBMFQT010000002.1, forward strand.
CCAAAGTGCCAATAGCCAATATGGCAATAATTATTCCAGCCCATATATATAAAGGTTGCCTTACTTTCAAATTACTAAGTTTTAAATGTTAAGCCACTCCTATTTTAGTAGCCATGATAAAATTAAGTTTATTTCAACAGATGTTAGTTGTAGCTATTTAGATTTATGTTTGCAATAAAAAAAATATGAGTGTTGCTGATAAATTGTTCCAATGGAAGCAAAGAAAAGCTGCTGAAAACTTACAAGCAGGTAATGAATTTTTAGCTAAAAATGCACAAAGGCCAGAAGTAATTACCCTAAACAGCGGATTACAATATGAAGTACTAATAATGGGAACCGGACAAAAGCCATTAATTACTGACACAGTAATTTGCCATTATGAAGGAAAATTACTAAACGAAACTATCTTTGATAGTAGTGTACAACGGGATAGGCCTGCTGTATTTCCATTAAACAAAGTAATTAAGGGTTGGACAGAAGCATTACAATTAATGCCTGTAGGAAGTAAATGGCGCCTATTTATACCGTCAAATCTGGCATATGGTAATCAACAAATTGGTTCTATGATAACTCCCAACAGTACACTCATTTTTGAAGTAGAGTTATTGGGAATACAATAGTCATTTACATTCTTTCACTCAACTCCAACCAACGATTTTCCTTTTCGGAAAGTAAATTGGTGATGGTAACTAATTGTTCACTCACTTCTTGAATGGTAGAAAAATCTAGATTACCGCCACTCAAGCGTTGTGCCAACTCATTTTTTTTAAGTTCTAAATCCGCAATTTCATTTTCTAATATTTCAAACTCTCGCTTCTCTTTGTAACTTAACTTCTTTTTTTCCGGAACTACTTGAGCGGTTTGTGCTTCTGAAGTAATCTTGTTGTCGGCTGTCCGTTGTAGTGGTACTGTCTTTCTTTCCTGTTCTTTCAACCAAATTCTATATTGAGAATAATTACCGGGGAAGTCGCGTATAACACCATCGCCTTCAAAAACAAATAAATGATCAACCAACCTATCCATAAAATAACGATCGTGACTTACAATGATTACACAACCTTGATATTCACTTAAAAATTGCTCAAGTACAGCTAGTGTTGGTAAATCTAAATCGTTAGTAGGTTCGTCTAGAATTAAGAAGTTAGGATTCCGGAATAATACCACCAGTAATTGCAAACGTTTTTTCTCTCCACCACTTAACGATTGTAAATAGGTGTATTGTTTTTCAGGTGTAAACAAAAACATTTCCAAAAACTGTGCTGCACTGATTGACCCACCATTTGCCAAAGGAAAACTCTCTGCGAAGGTTTTCACATATTCAATTACCCGCATGTTTTCTTTGATTACCAAACCGGTTTGCGAATAATTGCCAAATTTTACGGTATCACCAATATTAATTTTCCCGCTATCTAAAGGTTCTAATTGTTGTAACACATTTAAAAATGTGCTTTTACCAACCCCGTTTTTACCCACAATACCAATACGCTCACCTTTTGAAAAAGTATAATCAAACCCTTTTAAAACAGTTAAGTTTCCAAAGCTCTTATACACTTTTTTCATTTCTACAATCTTCCCTCCCAGCCTACTCATTTTTACTTGCAACTGAACTTGAGCATCTTCAATTTTTTGTTTGGCTTTTGCTTCAATATCATAAAAATTGTCTTGCCTACTTTTACTTTTTGTGGTGCGAGCCTTGGGTTGTTTCCGCATCCATTCTAACTCTTTTCGGTATTGATTTTTGGCTTTATCAATACTAGCCTGTTCACTTTCAATACGTGCTGCTTTTTTTTCTAAATAGTTTTCATAATCACCTTTGTATACATACATATTTTCTCTTTCCAGTTCCCAAATTTCATTGGTAACAGCGTCTAAAAAATACCTGTCATGTGTAACCAAAAGTAAAGTAACATTTTGCTGACTTAAATAATTTTCCAGCCATTCAACCATTTCAACATCTAAATGGTTGGTGGGTTCATCTAATATAAGTAAGGTATGTTGATGATGAAAACCAATATCAATTAAAGTTTTAGCTAAAGCAATGCGTTTTCTTTGTCCACCACTTAATACACTAACGGGTTGTTGCAAATGGTGAATATTCAATTTTGAAAGTATTTGTTTCACTTTTACTTCAAAATCCCAGGCATGTAAAAGTTCCATTTGTTCATAAAGTTCAGCCATTGCAGTGCCATCCTCTCTATCAGCGGCAGCTTCATAAGCTTTTATTAAGCGTATGGTAGGATTGTTAGAAGTAAATATATTTTCTAATACGGTTAATTCTTCTTGAAAAACAGGTTCCTGATCTAACAAAACAACGGTAATATCTTTATGTATAAAAACAGTACCGGAGTCGGGTGTTTCCTTCCCGCTAAGAATACGAAGTAAAGTTGATTTACCAACCCCATTTCGGGCAATTAGGGCAATTTTATCACCTTCGTTAATGTGAAAAGTAATATTCTTAAACAAAGGATTTACACCAAAACTCTTCGAAAGACCCTCTACAGTAACATAATGCATGCTGCAAATATAAACAGAATAGAAATGTTCATTTCATCTGCTTTATTCCAAGTAAATGAAATGGAGTTTCCCGTAAAAAAGCATTTAATTTTAACTGTTTATTTTTGTCTTCATCAATGCAACAGAAAATTTGAAATTGACTGATTAATAATTTGCTTTTGAAAAAACCACTTCCTTTATTTAGGCAACTAGATAGCATTATTGCTGCAATTTTGGGTTTTTATCTTGTGCAGGCTTTAACCCGGCACGGCGGAATTGGGGTTTCACCGGATTCAATCATGTACACTAGTGTTGCCAGGAATTTAACGCAAGGCAATGGTTTTTTGCAGTTTGATGCTAACCCGCTTACTATGTTTCCGGTTGCCTTCCCTTATTTCTTGCATATTATTATGACAATAAGTGGAAAAGACATTATTCCCATTGCTCCAATAGTTACCGGTTTATTATTTGCTGCCACTATTTTATTAGCAGGATTTATTATAGAAAAAGCCGTTCCGAAATATCGTATCATTAAAATTATTGCACTAATGCTTATTATTACAAACCCTGCATTGCTAGAGGTTTTTAGTATGCTTTGGTCGGAAACATTGTTTATTTTTTTAATTACACTTTTCAGTGCTTTTCTAGTTTTATATTTAAAAAACAATACGTTTACACTGTTAATTATCAGTGCTATCATTGCCGGCATTGCAGCTATAACTCGTTATGCAGGTATTACTGTTATTGCATCAGGATGCTTTATTACTTTTTTCGCCATTCCCCAAAACTGGAAAGTAAAATGGATACATACCTTACTGTTTGGATGTATTAGCAGCAGTTTTTTAATTATTAATTTATTGAGCAATTTTTTACAATCGGGTTATTTAACCGGTAAGCGATTACCTGCCGATACTAGTTTATTAGATAATTTACAATTGTATGGTAGTGTTATTACCGGTTGGATTGGAAATGATTCTCCGCCATTATGGCTGGCATTATTAATGGGCCTTTTGCTGATAGTAGCGTCAGTAATTTTTTTGCTGTTTAATGTTTTTTCAAAGAATAAGTCCCCCATTACTATTGTCTCCATTACTGCTGCCAGTTTCTTAAGCATTTACGTTTTGTTCATTCTAGTATCTTCTACGCTATCGAATTATGACGATATTAATAATCGTTTATTATCGCCGGTAGTTATTGCATTTTTTACACTATTAAGCATTATTGCAGCCAAAGTTTTAGAAAACAAATCTGCTCAGTTCCGTTTAAACATTGCCTTATTTTTCATACTATCGTTATTAGCATTAACAGGAAATTTAACTAGTGACAAAACTTCATTACAAAATAACCAGGATGCAGGTATTGGTGGATATGCCGAAGATTACTGGAAAGATTCGGAAATATTGCATTTTTTAAAAACAAGTGCATTTGCCGACACATCTAAGATTCCCATTTACAGTAATGATAATGCAGCTATTTATTATTTCACCGGCAAACATGCCAAAACACTGCCCGAACTTACACATGAACGAGAATTAGATGTATTTGTTCAATCGCCAGCCATTTATGTTATTTGGTTAAACAGTGGTGCCAATCCCGATTTAATTGAAGACAAAGAATTGAAAACAATAAAAAATTGTAAGCCAGTATTTACATTTGCAGATGGCATTATTTATGAATGCACTCCCATTCAACCGCCTATTTTAGAAAATCAAGATACTTTAAAATAATATGTCAGAAAATTTTATAAAAGCTACTGGAAATAAACAACAGCAATACAATAACTTATTGCCACAAATTGCAGGAATAGTAGAAGGTGAAACTGATTTAATTGCCAATTTAGCCAATATTACTGCCATGTTAAAAGAACAATTTAACTGGCTGTGGGTAGGCTTTTATTGGGTTAAAGAAAATAAGTTAGTGTTAGGCCCTTTTCAGGGGCCCATAGCTTGTACACGCATTCAAAAAGGAAAAGGTGTATGTGGAACAGCCTGGCAACAAGCCAATACCGTTATTGTACCCGATGTAAATGCTTTCCCTGGGCATATTGCCTGCAGCAGTCTTTCTCAATCTGAAATTGTCGTACCCATTATTCACAAAGGTGAAGTGGTTGGTGTTTTAGATGTAGATGCCGATACTGTCAACCAGTTTGATGAAACTGATAAACTGTACTTAGAACAAATTGTACAGCTCATCCCTTTACCATAAAAATACTTAATCTTCTATTTGAATATTTTTACAGCCATTGGTTTCATAAACAGGCTGCTCGGCAATAATATGTACATTTTTCAAATACAAATTGGCTGCATTTTCACAACTAAAACCCATTTTTGAACCAATAACCATATTTTGAAAGTGCAGATCTTGAATGAAAGCATTGGGCATGCCTTTTATAATAACTGCTTTTGCTGCACCATTACAATAAATGTTGTTAAAATAGAAATTAGAAAAATGGGGAATCTTATCTGATGCCTCCTGGCTAAGCGTTGACTTTTCCTTACCGGCAGGCATGTCTTCATAATAAGTATCAAAACCTATAGCTTCATTCACAATGTTAGCCATATAAATATTTTGTACATAAATATTTTTTACTAAGCCGCCGCGCCCTGCATTACTTTTTACACGAATACCCATATCAGTGCCAATAAAACTGCAATTATTTACCCAAACATTTTGCATACCGCCATCTGTATTACTTCCAATTACAAAACCGCCATGTGCATGATAAACAATGCAGTCGGCAACAATTACATTCGCTAATTCAGGTACTCCGGGCGATTTTTCACCACTCGACTTCATGCAAATACCATCATCGCCGGCAGTTACAGTACACTTATAAATCAAAACATTCTTACACGAGCTTATATCAATGCCATCACCGTTTTGTGCCCAATATTCATTATTCACTTGTACGTTTCTAATCACCAAATTGGTACAATGTTGCGGGTTCATAACAAAATTGGGCGAATTTTTAAAAGTTGGACCATCTAATAAAACCTTATCACAATCAACAAATACAACCATTTTAGGTCTTAAAAAATCGCGGGCAGGTAAAAAATCGTCGGGCGATAAAACTGATTTGTTTTTTAAAAGCTGCAAATATTTTTCACCATTTAATGCCGCTTGCGATGGCCACCATATTTGTCCATTTTTGCTTAAAGCCCCACCTTTTGATAAAAACTCATTCCATTGAATTTCTGATACCTTCGATTTTTTTACCGGACGCCAAGCCTCGCCTGAACCATCAAAAATGCCGCAACCGGTAATAGATACATTGGTTAGTTTATAACCGTAAATGGGAGGATGTACAATAAAGTTTTTGGTGGTATTTTTTGATGCAGGAATAATGGGGTATGCACTTCTATCAGGGGTAAACAAAACAATCGCTCCGGTTGCAACATGTAAATTAATATTACTTTTTAAGGCTATAGGCCCTGTTAACCACAAACCCGGGGGCACTAAAACTGTTCCACCACCCGCTTTACTGCAGGCTTCTATGGCTGCCTGAAAAGCCGCTGTATTCAATGCCTGCCCATTGCCTATTGCGCCATATTTCATTATATTAAAAACTTGCGTTGGTATATTTGGCAATTGCACCTCGGGCATGGCAAATGGGGTTTGCTTGCAGTATGCAGCTATTGTGGTATCCTGCGCCATCAAATGTTGAAAATTGATACATGTTATTATTAAACCCAGTAGGAGCCATTTTTGCGCTTGAATAATTTGGCGTGTTTTTATTACTGTATTCATAGAATCAAATAAAAGTTATTTAACATGATTAGGTATTCAAAACTATTGTGCATTAAAAAAACAACATAATATTTCTACGGAAACGTTCCCGAACCAATGCTGTTTGAGCAATATGTTGTGCTGAAGTTGGTAAATTTGCCAAAGTTTTGAACTATTGCATGCAAAATATAGTTATGAATAGGCTGTTTTGCTAAATCAATCAAATTATTAAAAATTATTAACAAAGGTTCATGAAGCAGTTTAATGTACCGCATTTTTACAGAAGCAATCTTATTAGCACCATAAAAAACTTTAGAAAAAAAGCTGATAAACTAAAAAAGGACTTTTCACCAACTTTACTTGACTTTGGCCCCTTAAATATTTATTTGGCCAGACATTTTGGATTTTGTTATGGAGTAGAGAACGCTATTGAAATTGCATTTAAAACAATAGAAACCAATAAAGGCAAACGCATTTTTTTGTTAAGCGAAATGATTCATAACCCACAAGTAAACGAAGATTTAAAGGCATCAGGTGTTGAATTTTTGCAAGATAATTTAGGTAATCAACTTATTCCTTTTGAAACACTTACACCCAATGATATTGTACTGATTCCTGCATTTGGCACCACTTTAGCCATTGAAAAAATTTTGCATGAAAAAGGTATTGCAACCGAACATTATAATACCACTTGCCCTTTTGTTGAAAAGGTTTGGAATAGAAGCGAACAGATTGCTGATAAAGGCTATACCATAGTAATACATGGGAAACCCAAACATGAGGAAACAAGAGCCACCTTTTCACATGCAGCTGCCCATACCGCCACTGTAATTGTAAATGATATGGCTGAAGCTGTTTTATTGGGTGAATTCATTACCGGAAAAAAACCAACTGAAACCTTTTATGAAACATTTAAAGGGCAGTATTCAGAGGGCTTTGATGTTACCAAACATTTGCAAAAAATTGGTGTAGTGAATCAAACTACTCAATTAGCAACCGATACGCAAGCTATAGCCGATTACCTAAAGCAAGTAATGGTGAAGCACTATAAACTAACAGAAAATAATATTGGTGAAAGATTTGCCGATACTCGCGATACCTTATGCTATGCTACTAATGATAATCAAACTGCAGTTACCGGTATGCTAAATACTCCGGCAGATGTAGCAATAGTAATTGGTGGTTACAAAAGCAGCAACACTTCACATTTGGTAGAATTGTGCGAAAAGGAGTTACCGACTTATTTTATTGATGAAGCAGATAAAATTCTAAACCAAAACACCATTATTCATTGCAATTGGAAAACAAAAGAAATTCAAACTATTTCTAATTTCTTGCCTAATAAGAACCCTTTAAAAATACTTATTACCAGTGGGGCTAGTTGCCCAGATAGTATCGTGGAAGCTGTAATTTTAAAATTACATGGGTTTTTCCCGGATAACAAAACTATAGAAACGGTAATGCAACAATATCAATCATAAAATACGAAAACGCCCTTCAAATAATTTATTTAGAAGGGCGTTTCAAAATATTAAACAGATTCAAAACTACATTTTTTTAGTAGTATCCATTGCTTTTTTAGCAGTATCCATTGCTGGCATGCTATCGTGTTTCATAGTTGTGTCCATTGCAGGAGCAGTGGTTTGAGTAGAATCGGCTTTGGCATCTTTGTTTTCGCCGCTGTTGCAAGCTACAAAACCTGCGATTGCTAAAAGAGCTAATAATTTTTTCATTGTACTTGTTTTTAAAATTTTAAAATTTGCGCAAATATAGGGTTCACGCACTAAATACACAAAATTTAACGATATTTTTTGTTATTTATTTTTTTCGAAAGAAAATTCTAATGGGTACACCTCTAAAATTAAAGTGCTTTCTGAGTTGATTTTCTAAGTAATTTTTATAAGGCGTCTTAATATCATCTGGAAAATTGGTAAAAAATGCAAATGACGGAACCATAGTTGGCAGTTGTGTTACATACTTAATTTTTACGGTATGCCCCCGAACTACGGGTGCATGATATGCTTCAACAGCCTTTAGCATAACATCATTTAATTTAGAAGTACTTATTTTTTGCTGCTTATTTTCAAAAACCTCAATGCCGGTATCGAGTACTTTTAGTAACCGGGTTTTTTCTAATGCTGAAACAAATAAAATGGGTACATCTGTAAAAGGTGCCATTTTTTCTTTCAACTTCTTTTCATAATCTCGGGCAGTATGGGTACTTTTTTCCATTAAATCCCATTTGTTTACCACAACCACTATTCCCTTCCCCTTTCTGGTGGCCAAACTAAATAAAGCAACATCTTGTGCATTCATACCATTTTGTGCATCAATAAGGAGTAAACATACATCAGCTTCATCCATAGCATTAATTGCCCTTATAACGGAATAAAATTCAAGGTCGTCTTTTTCCGATTTTTTTTTGCGAATACCTGCCGTGTCAATCAAAATACATTCTTTATTAAATAAGTTATAATGTGTATGAATAGTATCTCGAGTTGTACCTGCCACATTACTTACAATGGTTCTTTCCTGCCCCAGCAATGCATTTAACAAAGATGATTTACCAACATTCGGTTGCCCAATTATAGCTAGTTTGGGTATTGGCTTAACGTGCGTATTTTCATCTATTACAACTTCTTGGGGAATATTTGCTACAAGCGCATCTAATAACTCGCCGGTACCGGTGCCGCTTATACTGCTTAAGGTGTATATTTCATTAAAACCAAGGCTATAAAATTCAGTTGCCTCTAAGGCACGTTGCCCATTATCTACCTTATTCACGACCAAAAAAACCGGCTTTTTTGATAAACGAAGCAAATGTGCCATAGCTTCATCTAAATCGGTAATGCCTACAGTTACATCAACCATAAAAATAATGGCATCTGCTTCATTAATGGCAATTTTTACTTGTTTGCGTATTTCTTTTTCAAATACATCATCTGAATTATGTACAAATCCTCCGGTATCAACCACGTTAAATGTTCTTCCCGCCCACTCTGATAAACCATATTGGCGGTCGCGAGTAACACCGCTTTCATCATCAACAATGGCTTTCCGTTGCTCAATTAACCGATTAAACAATGTGCTTTTTCCCACATTTGGCCTGCCAACTATTGCTACTGTATAGCCCATATATCATGTTTTTCGGAATGTTAAAATTAATAATAACCAAATTCTTTTAAATACAATTCATTATCGCGCCATTTGGGCCGCACTTTTACAAATAATTCTAAAAACACCTTTCTACCAAGAAATGCCTCAATATCTTTTCGCGCCAAGGTACCAATGGCTTTTATTTTGCTGCCTTGATGACCTATAATAATTGATTTTTGAGAATCTCTATTCACAATTATATCGGCCTGAATTTTAATCAATGTTTCTTTTTCTTTAAACTCATTCACCATTACGGCTACCTGATAGGGTATCTCTTCTTCAAACAAAGTATATACTTTTTCCCTTATCAATTCACCAACAAAAAAACGAGTAGGTAAATCACTTAACTCATCTTCCGGATAAAAAGGTTCTCCTTCCGGCAAATAATTTACTATCGCTTCAACTAATTTAATGGTATTTGTTTGTTGCAATGCAGCAATGGCAATAACTTTTTGTGCATATTTTCTTTGCTCAAAAAAATGAATGGCATTTTGTAACACCTCTTTACTTATCTTGTCAATTTTGTTTAAAACAATAATTGCCGGCACTTTCAAATGGAGGCTTTCAAACAAAGTATCATTTTCAGCCCAGTCGTCAGCAACATCAACTAATAATAAAGCCACATCAGCATCTTCTAAAGCACTTTTCACTGCAGCCATCATTTTTTCATGCAGTTTATATTTTGCATCAATAATGCCCGGCGTATCGGAAAAAACAATTTGATATTCTTCAGGTTTATTTAAAAACCCTTTTATACGATGTCGGGTAGTTTGCACCTTGGGTGAAACAATGGCCAATTTTTCGCCCAACAAAGCATTTAATAAAGTGCTTTTACCTGCATTGGGTTTTCCAAAAATGCCAACAAATCCCGCTTTCATACCAAATAGTATCGTTTTTAAATAGTAAAAGCCTCATGGGATGAGGCTTTTGAAAATTGGTTGCGAGGGGGGGAATCGAACCTCCGACCTTCGGGTTATGAGCCCGACGAGCTACCGCTGCTCTACCTCGCGATTTAATTGAGTTGCAAAATTAAGGATAGCGAGGAGAACTACCAAATCAAATTTATTATTTGTCTTCTTTTTTAATTGAAGAAGCGCCGCTCGATTCTATATTTTGGATAACGGGGTTGCCTTTATATCGAATAGTACTTGCCCCACTGGCTTCTAATTTGGTGAAGGCCTTTTCAACATTTACGCGAATATTAGAAGCACCTGAAGCAGAAGCCTCACAGTTAGATGCAGTTAAATCATATCCCTTTAAGACACTTGCTCCGCTTACTTCAATTTTTAAAATATTTACCTGCCCTTTCAATGTAGCATTAGATGCACCACTTAAATCAATATTTAATTCTCCAACATTAAAAGCACCTTTCACTACACTGGCTCCAGTTGCTGTAAGTTTTAGTTGATTGCCCTTCAAAGCATCTACCACATTTAATGAGCTGGCACCAGATAAAACAATTTTATTCAGATTGGCAATAGTAACGTAGGCCTTTATTTTTTTATCGCTCCAATTCCACTTATTCCAAAAGCCGCTTTCAGTGTAAATATGCAAAACACCATTTTTAACTTGTGTAATTACTTTCGATTTATCGCCCCCTTCTGCACTTATGGCCACTGCACTGGTATTACCTTGCGATAAATAAACAGTAATTGCCCCAGAAACATCAATACCCGTAAAATCGCCCACTTTCCTAACTTCTGCATTGGCATCATAAACCAAGTTCTTTACTTCCTGAGCATTTGCAAGGGCAATTGTAAAAATGCTAAATAAGCTTACTATCAATTTTTTCATAATTAAAATGTTTTAAAAAACGAATGATTTTCAGTAGAACGTAGCTACAAAAAAAAAGTTACAGCTATTTTTCATTTTTCTTAACTAATTTTACCGTCGATTTTATTCCTCGGGGTGCTGGATAGCACAAATGGGTATACACATTTGTTTTCATCCGGCTGAGATAATACCCGTAGAACCTGAACAGGGTAATTCCTGCGAAGGGAAGGTGTACTGCTCATTTAGTCAGCCTCTCCATTAGCAATGCTTCCCTGTTCCCAAATTTTTTAACCTTTTAATTTTTAAAAAATGAAATTCATTTTGGGAACATTGGTATTCCTTTTATCGTTTTCCGGCCTTTTTAGCCAAACAAAACTACGCCCGTCTCTTTCTGGTAACATTATTGATGAACAAACAAAAAAACCGATTGCCGGAGCTATTATTACCATTCAAAACCGCACGGTTACTTCCGGCGATGATGGGTATTTCCTTATTCAAAATTTAATTCCCGGAAAGTCAAGCATTACTGTAAATAGTCTGGGATTTGAAAAGTATACGAACACAATTACCCTAGCAAAAGAAAGTACTATTTTACAAATTGCGCTTAAAGGATACAACTTGTTTTTACAGCCATTAGAAGTAAAAGCCATTAGGGCAGGTAGCAAAGCCCCATTTGCTGTTACCAATATTAATGAACAAGAAATTGCTAAAACAAATCTTGGGCAGGATATTCCTTTTTTACTTAACCAAACTCCATCTGTATTTGTGAATTCAGATGCAGGGAATGGGATTGGATACACCGACATTCACATACGTGGAACAGATGCCACTCGTATTAATGTTACTTTGAATGGCATTCCTTATAATGATGCAGAAAGTCAAGGCACTTATTGGGTTGATTTACCGGACTTTGCTTCCTCACTCAATAGTATTCAAATTCAACGTGGAGTTGGAACATCCTCAAATGGAACAGGTGCTTTTGGAGCTACAATTAACCTTTCAACCAACGAATTTCATGAAAAACCTTACGCGGAAGTGAACAATAGCTACGGTTCCTTTAATTCTTGGAAAAATACACTTAAAGTTGGTAGTGGCTTATTAAATGGGCATTTTACTGTTGATGCAAGATTAAGTAAAATTAGTAGCGATGGGTATATTGATCGGGCAAGCTCATTATTGCAATCCTTTGCTTTATCAACTGCTTATATTAACAAAAAAACCTCTATCCGTTTCAATATTTTCTCAGGAAAAGAGAAAACTTACCAAGCCTGGTATGGTGTACCCGATACTTTATTAGCCACTGATAGAACCTACAATCCTGCCGGTACTGAAAAACCGGGAGCACCCTATGATAACCAAACAGACAATTACCAACAAGACCATTACCAATTGTTTTTTAATCAGGAATTAAATAATAACTGGAGCTTTAATACCGCTTTATTCATGACCTATGGGCGTGGTTACTATGAAGAATATAAGGCTGCCCAAAACTTTACTGATTATGGATTGACTCCATTTACTATTGGAAATACTGTATTAGACTCGACCGACTTAATTCGCAGACGTTGGCTAAATAATCATTTTTATGGCCAGATTGGTTCTTTACAATACAAAACCAATAAAGACGAATTGACTTTTGGAGGTGGATGGACACGTTATGAAGGCAATCATTTTGGAAATGTAATTTGGACACAATATGGATTAAACACCCCTAATTACCAGTATTATTTTTATCCTGCAGTAAAAACTGATGTTAATTTTTATACCAAATGGCAGCACAATTTTGCTAAATATTGGTATAGTTTTGCCGATGTACAATACCGTACCGTTACCCATACCATGAATGGTTTTGAAGGCAATGGCAACTTAGATATCAGTAGAAAATTCAATTTCGTAAATCCTAAAGCAGGCATTACATATAGCCATAATAGTTGGCAAGCCTACTTTAGCTATGCTTTAGGGAATAAAGAACCTAATCGCGATGACTTCCAAGCCAGTTTACTAGAACAACCCAAAGCTGAAACCTTACACGATTTTGAGTTGGGGGTGAGCAAAAAAAATAGTCGCTTTAATTATAGTGCTGATCTATATTATATGCTTTACAAAAATCAATTGGTTTTAACAGGCATTATTAATGATGTGGGTGCTTATACCCGAGTAAATGTACCTAACAGCTATAGAATGGGAGTTGAACTGCAAGGTGCATATATATTCAGTAAATGGTTAAATGCACAAGCTAATTTTAGTTTAAGCAGAAATAAAATTAAAAGCTTTACCGAGTATATTGACAATTATGATTCCGGGGGGCAAAATGCTGTTCAACACAACAATACAGACATTTCATTTTCTCCAGACATGATTGGTGGTGCAACCATTAATATTATTCCCGAAAAAAATATTACGCTTAGTTTTCTTAGCAAGTATGTTAGTAAACAATATATGGATAACACACAAAATGAAGCTAGAAGCTTAGCCGGATTTTTTACAGAAACTTTCCGCGCCAATTATACTGTAAGAAACGTTGTATTTAAAGAGTGGAACTTTATATTACAGATAAATAATATTTTTAACAAATTATATCAGCCGAATGGATATACTTACAGTTATATTAGTAACAATCGTTTATACACCGACAATAACTATTTTCCAATGGCAGGAACTAACTATATGTTGGCTGTAAATATTTCACTTTAAATAAATATAATAATCAAAGGGATTCTTGTAAATAATGTAAACAAGAATCCCTTTTTATTGAATTCATCGGCCGAACTTAGCTTCCCAAGCTAACATTCCACCGGCCAAATTGGTTACATTTTCAAAACCAAACTGTTCTAACAGCATAGCAGCCTGCATACTACGATTACCACTACGACAATATACAATTACAGGTTCAGTCTTTAGGTTTTCAATATTTTCTATTTGCATGGTTTGCACTTTACCCAAAGGCAACAAAATACCACCAATATTGAAGTCGGCATTTTCATGCGGTTCACGCACATCAATTAGGTTTATTTTTTCACCCTTTTCCATCTTCAATTTTAGTTCATCAACTGAAATTAAGTTCATAGACTTTTTTTTATGATGATTAGTTTCTTAATGCGGAGTCGCGAACAGGAGGTGGTGTATTACTAATAAATACATCAACTACTTGGCCTTGACGAATTACGTTATGTACTTTATTTCCTGGACCGGCTTCTGTAAATACTTCAGGTATTTGCTTAACAATGAAAGCATTAATAGTATCAGTAACATTATCCATAGGTACAATAGAACCAATGTTGATATTTAATGAATTTAACTGTGTACGGGCCTGTGCCAATGTAAGACCAATTAAATCGGGTACCTGATATTGGCCGCTGCCGATACCACTTCCTAATACAAAACTAATTGTACTTCCTACAGGAAGTTTAGTGCCGGGTTTAATAGCGGCGCCATTGTATTTCTGCTCCAACACTGCATTTCGGGCAATATCAGGTTTATAAGTGGTATCCCCCATTTTCAAACCCAGTGTTTGTAAATACATTTGGGCACTTTTATAAGAAAACCCAATTAAATTGGGCATGGTTACTTCGGGAGCTGCCGCTCTATTGATGGTTAAATAAATTGTGCGGCCTTTTTTAACCAGTGCATCGGCATCCGGACTTTGTTTAGCTACTGCTAAAGCTCCTATTGTATTATCGTATACAGAATCAATTACCTGTACCTGAAAGCCTTTGGCAGTTAATACTTGTGTTGCTGCTTGAATGTTTTGACCAAGAACTGCGGGTACTTTTTCTACTTCATTATGTTGGGTAATAAAAGAAAGCATTTCAATAAATACGAAAAGTGCCACTAATACCAACCCAATGGCTACCAAAATATTTACCCAAAGTGGTTTATGCGTTATAAACTTAAACACGCTCAATGTTTGTTTTTTGTGAATGTAATGGTTTTTTATTAGTCAAATGGGTACTATTTGTTAAAAGCTGCTTCAATTAATTGCGTATAAAATTCTTGCAAACTCCACCCCATTGCTTTCACTTGTTGTGGAACTATACTTGCTTCACTTTGTCCGGGAACGGTATTTACTTCCAACAAATAGGGTTTTTGTGCAACTTCATTCCATATAAAGTCCATACGCACAATACCATTACAATTTAAAATAGCGTATACATTTTTAGCAGTTGTTTCAAGTTGTTGTTGCCAGTTTCCCGGTATTTGAGCCGGAGTTATTTCTCTACTTTTACCTTCATATTTCGCCTCATAATCAAAAAAATCTTTCTCGGCAATTACCTCAGTAATAGGTAACACAATAACATTACCTTCTTTATTTTTAAACACGCCAATAGTAAATTCACGACCGGCAATATATTCTTCCACTAAAACCTGATTATCTTCTTTAAATGCCTTTTCAACGGCGGGCAATAAATCAATTGCATTGCTTACTTTACTCATACCAATACTACTACCACCATTATTGGGCTTTACAAAAACAGGGAGTTGTAATTGTTGTAAAATTTCTTGGTCAGAGTAAGCTGTATGTTTAAACAAATGCATACTTTTTGCAACAGCAATACCACTAAAAGCAGCTACAGCAACAGTATACCGTTTATTAAAAGTAATAGCTGAAGTGGCAGCATCACAACTAGTATAGGGTATTTGCAACATATCAAAGTAACCTTGCAATTTACCATCTTCTCCTGGTGTACCATGAATACAAAACAATATGCAATCAAAATGTATGGCTACACCTGCTACATTAATCGAAAAATCTGCTTTGTTTACAGCAATTTTATCTTGACCTTCAGCAGTATACCACCAACCATCTCTGGCAATATCAATTAAATAAACCTCATAATGGTCTTTATTAATGTTTGCTTCAACAGTTTTAGCGCTTTTGTAACTAATTACAGCTTCTCCACTATAACCACCGGTAACCAAAGCAATTTTCTTTTTCATAAATTTTTATTTCCAATTAATTTTCAATGCAAAATAATTTATAATACCACAGTTAATCATTAACCAGTGAAAAACGCTCAAATATAATAACTTAACCGAACAACCTTTAATATGCAACAACGGATATATAGGCACATAAAAAAGGTGAAGAAACCTATAGCTTCTTCACCTCATTCAAGGCGGGAAATATCACCCACCGTTACTGAATGTTACCTTTCGGTAGCATTTTCATTGTGCTGTAAAGTTACTAAGCTTTATCAGATAAAAAATTAATTTTTTGCACAATAATCCAGCAAAAATGTTAAATGTGTAACCGCTCTTTCTTAGCCATTAAGCTGTCAACAGTCTCTTTATACATTTCATCCGGTACACAACAATCAACCGGACAAACAGAAGCGCACTGGGGTTCTTCATGAAAGCCCTGACATTCAGTACATTTATTTGGAACTATATAGTAGGTATCGGTTGAAAGGGGCGCAAAACGTTGGTTGGCATCAACTACTGTTCCATCCATTAACGTATAGCTACCTTTAACAGTAGTTCCGTCGGCAATAGCCCATTCTACCCCACCTTCATAAATGGCATTATTTGGGCACTCGGGCTCACAAGCTCCGCAGTTAATACATTCATCGGTAATTTTAATGGCCATAACTGTAATTTTGAGGTTTTAAAGATGTAACAAATTTAAACGCAAAAGCAATTCAACAAATGGATTTATTACAAAGAATTCAATTAATGGAACAATTAGGGGTTTATATGCAGCAAAATAGCCCTGAATGGGTAGCCGCTAAACAACGTGCAAGCCAAGTAAATCCTTGGTTTTTACCAGAATTTATTGAAACTGCTGTTCAAAACATTCATTCGCAATTTTTAAATGCCAATAACTTAAGCAACTGGGCTAACAAATACTATCCCAACAATACTGCATCTTCCCCCAAAAATATAGGTATTGTTATGGCAGGCAATATACCGTTAGTGGGTTTTCATGACTTTCTATGTGTGTTTATAAGTGGTCATAAAGCAATTATTAAAGCATCTTCCAAAGACGAAATATTAATTAAACATTTAATTGAAAAATTAATAGAATGGGCACCTGAATTGAAATCCTACATTTCATTTGCCGATCAATTAAAAAATTGTGATGCCTATATTGCAACAGGCAGCAATAACAGCAGTCGTTACTTTGATTATTATTTCGGAAAATATCCTAACATTATTCGTCGCAATCGAACCTCTGTAGCTGTTCTAACGGGGAATGAAACCAATGAAGCATTAGGTGAATTAGCCACTGATATTCAACTTTATTTTGGCCTGGGTTGCAGAAATGTTACTAAATTATATGTCCCCAAAAATTATGATTTCATTCCCCTTTTACAGGTATTAAAAAAATATGACTACTACATGGATTTTCATAAGTACAAACATAACTACGACTATCAATTGGCTGTACTTATAATGAGTAACCAATTATACATGACGAATGAATCGGTAATATTGGTTGAAAAAGAAGCCTTGTTTTCACCCGTTGCACAAATACATTACAGCTATTATGATAGCGCTTCTGAATTGTATGAAACTTTACAATTGAACAGTGACATACAGTGTATAGTTGGCGAAAATTATATTCCATTTGGAAAG